>JBDNFX010000084.1:0-9315 GCA_041689575.1 Kapaibacterium sp. (SeqCode) | reverse complement strand
TTAATTAAAGAAAAATCTAAATAATTCGAAGGAGTTTTGAGATAAACAATTGGTGGAACTGTTATTATAATTTCAGAAAAATCGTTATCCCTTGCATACGAAATTAACGAAGTTACTATATCGAAACTTTCACGAATCGTAAGCAAATGCGTTGTTGCAAAAGACCCATAAGACGCCCCCAAATGGGAATGCAATATTTTTTTTTCGTTATTTTTTCGTTCAATACTTGGAAAAACTGAAATAATTTCTTTATCATTGTAAAAGAATAAAGAATGGTCAGTAAATCTTTCTACCGGATGATATGATAAAAAATCACGATGATGAAAAAGTAAACTATTTTCAGCGGTTGATAAAAAATTGTTCCAACTATTTGATTCTTGTTCAGAAAATCGCTTTATTTGTACCATAAAAGAATTTTGTTTTTATTCTACATTGCTACTGTACGATTATAAATCATAAAGTTTTTCTTTACAAAAGTACTGAAAAACATCGAACTTACTGAATTAAGGTTATATTTCTTTTTGTTTATATTTATAGAGGTGTTGTTTATGAAGTCATTGAAACTTCTTTTTGCTGTCGTTGCAATGCTAATCATTGGAGCAGTTTCTTCGAATGCACAACAAGTCGCTGGTACATTCGGTTTAGGATTTAACGTAGGTGAATATTCTGGAATTCAAGGGCATTATTCTGTTAATAATGATTTTGAACTTGGAAGTCAATTTGGGTTATCTAGTGGGGGTAGTAGTACTAATTTCCTTCTTGCACCTTATGCAAAACTACGCTTCAGTGGAAACAATTTCAGACCGTACGTTATTGGTCAATTCTCGATTGTGAGTAGCGGTGGTAACAGTGCAAACTTCCTTGATGGTCGTTTAGGAGCTGAATACTTCGCTAATCCTGCAGTTGCTATTATGGGCGATGTGTCGGTGATTTCTCTAGGCTTAGGCTCAGGTGGAACTACTGTATTTGGAGTTCTTAACCCTCGTGTTGGTGTTAACTGGTACTTTAAATAGGTAACTTTTTCGAAAAGATACAAAAGAGGAGTTTGATTTTTCAAACTCCTCTTTTTTTTGAAAATTACTCAAATGTTACGGAAGTTGCCATAAAAATTGGAACTCTTTGATCGGTTGTTGGATTAGATACCACAGAATCAATGTGCGACCACCACATAGTTGCTGTTTCTCCATCGACAACTTCATTAACAACCTTCCCTTCCATTTTCACTTTTTTTCCTGATGAATTCAAAGGGACAGTAAATTTACCTTCGTTAAACATAACTCTTATTTTTGATTTGTCGTCGCCTACAGCCATCCAACAGCCTTCAGTTTGGCAAACCTTAGTAACTACACCTGAAACTTTTACTGGTCTGTCATAATTTACTGGTTTTAAAACTTCAGTAATTGTTAGCGAAGATTCTTTCACAACATTTTCTTGTGAACCAAATTCTTTTTTCTCACTACAAGAAAGCAATACAACCATACAAATGAGAACAATACTACTTTTAAAGTACATATATTTTACCTTTTATCGTAAAGAAATCTTTCTTCGTAACGGACGATATGACCCCTTATTTGTTATGATTACTTCTCTGTTTCTAAATGTGGTTCGTTCTGAGGTGTTAAAAGGAGGCTTATGAACAAAAATGAGAATTCCTTCAATAGACTTTATGAAAGCTTCAGATATTTTAGTACTTCGAGTAGAAATAGAACCAAAACGAATGACAACAGAAGTACCAAATTTTTTCTTTTTCATAACTATGGGAAGTTTATGATGTGTTTTTAAACGTTGTTCAATTGTTTGTTTATACGCCATTCCAACGTACAACAATCTATATGTAGAAAAAAACAAGAAATTACGTTTTTGAATAAAACAATACAGATACTCTTTGTTTTCAGATAAAACGGAATTTAACTCGTTAGCCTTAATATTTTTAGACCATCGAATTATTGCTTTTGGAGTTTTGCGAGAAAAAAACAATCTTTGAAACATTGAAATGATGAAATATATTGCACAAATGGTTTAGTTAATTCGTCAGTACGTTTTTACAGAACAAAAGGCTCGCCACAATATATGAAATATCTGTTTCTTACTATCTTTTATGTGTTTTTTTTCAACGTATTTGAATCTTCTGCTCAAGCTCCAAACAAAGAAGAACAAGAAGCAAGAGAATTGTTTGCTAAAGGAAATGAAGCTTTTAAAAATGGGAAATACAAATTAGCAACGGATTTTTTTTCAAAGTCTATTTCGAAAGCTCCAAACAAACCTGCTATTTATTTCAACCGTGGGTCGTCGTATGCGTTACTAAAAGACTATTTAAAAGCAATAAGAGATTTCACAAAAACTATTGAGTTAAGCCCAAAACATTTTGACGCTTATAATAATAGAGGACTTGCTTATTACGATATTCGACAGTTCGACAAAGCACTTTCTGATTTTAATCGCTCTTTAGAAATAGATTCCAATTTTGTAATTGCAATGGTAAATAAAGGCATTACTCTTGAATATGTACAACGATATACTGAAGCACTATCGGAATACGAAAAAGCGTTATCTATTTTAGAAGAAGACCGTCCAGAAGTACCGATGATTCAAGAACTTATTCGTAAAGTAAATTTGAAAATAAAAAAGTAATGAAATCTACTTCTACTCTTTCTATCCCTTGTATAAAAGATTTTAGTCAATTAGAATTGGCACCTTACTTTGAAAAAATAGGTGCAGAACCATATAGACTTAAACAGTTTTTTAAAGAGTTTTATCAAAAATCGCCTCTAACTTTTGACACTATTCCTGCTTTTCCACTTGCATTAAAAAACAAACTTTCCGAAAAATTTACAGCAACGACAATGTCAGTTTCCAAGCAGACAAAATCAATTGATGGAACGATAAAATTGTTGTTTGATTTACAAAGTGGTGGCTCTGTAGAAAGTGTACTTATTCCTTCCGAAATGAGAAATGAAGAAGGGCTCCCAAAAAGAAAAACACTTTGTATATCTTCACAAGTTGGATGTCAATTAGGGTGTAAATTTTGTGCAACAGCTTCTATAAAGCTACAACAATCATTAAAAATTTCAGAAATTTTAGATCAATACTTTTACACCCAATCACTTTCTGATTCACAAATCACGAATATAGTCTATATGGGAATGGGTGAACCAATGTTGAACTACGAAAATGTAATGAAATCTATAGAGATTTTAACAGATTCAACATTGCAATTAATTTCGCCCAAAAGAATTACAGTTTCAACTGCTGGTGTAGTACCTGGAATTCTTAAAATGGCAGATGAACAACGCCAAGTGAAATTAGCTCTATCGCTTCACGCAACAACGAATGGTTTACGTGAGCAGTTAATGCCCATTTCCAAAAAATGGAATATATCCGTAGTTATGGATGCTTTAGAATATTATTACCAAAAAACGAAAATACCTGTAACATTCGAATACATTTTGTTCGATGGTATAAATGATAGCCCAGAGGACATTAAGCGGTTATCAAAACTTACAAGACGGTTTCCAACGAAGGTGAACATCATTCCTTTCCATCCTATTGATTTTACTCTACCAACAGGGTTTGCTGCAACCTTAAAACCGACTACATCCGAAAAATTTAAAAATTTTCAAGATCAATTACTTCAAAACAATGTAACCGTAATGGTTCGTTCTTCAAGCGGAGTCGATATTGATGCCGCTTGTGGTCAACTTGCTTTTTCTAAGGCTACCTAATAAATCGATATTTATTCATATGCACTATACACTTATAGATGGACATTCAACTGCTCGAACTATTCGAGAAGAATTAACACTTTTAACTGAGAAACTCCATAATAGTAGCGGACTTACACCCGGCTTGGCATTGCTGTTAGTTGGTAACAACCCAGCATCGGAAATTTATGTATCGAATAAAGCTAAGGCTTGTCAAGAAATTGGAGTACATTCTATTATTCATAGAATGCCCAAGGAAACAAGTCAAGAAGAAATTGTAGCATTAATAGACAAATGGAATGAAGACAGCTCGATTCATGGAATTCTTGTCCAATTGCCCTTGCCCGATCATGTTAATTCGAATGTAATATTGGAACAAATTAATCCATCGAAAGATGTAGATGGGTTTCATCCTTCTAATGTTGGAAAATTAGTTCTTGGTTTACCAGGTTTTGTTCCTTGTACTCCACTTGGAATAATTGAGTTAATGAAACGATATTCTATTGACCCTTCCGGGAAGCACGTTGTAGTTTTAGGAAGATCGAATATTGTTGGAAAACCAATGGCAAACTTGCTGTATCACAAACGAGATTTTTCAAATGCAATTGTTACTATTTGTCATACTGGTACAAAGGATATTCGAGAATATACTCGCCAAGCAGATATTCTAATTGCGGCTGTTGGAGTTCCCAAATTAGTTACTATTGACCATGTAAAAGAGGGAGTAGTCATTTTTGATGTAGGTATCAATAGAATTGAAGCCCCAAACACTACAAAGGGGTACCGCTTGTGTGGAGATGTAGATTTTAATTCTGTTCTGCCGTATTGTAGTGCAATTACTCCTGTTCCTAAGGGAGTAGGTCCAATGACTATTGCAATGTTACTTTCGAACACTGTTCATTCTGCTCGAACTACTATTAAAGAACTTTTATGATTACTTCTTTACCTTCTTGGAAAAAATTAGAAGAACTCAGTATTGAAAAAAAATCTGATTCAATACTTTCCTATTTTGAAAAAGATTCGCTTCGAATGAGAAAATTCACTTTTCGTGCATTTGACTATTATTTCGATTTTACGAAAAACCATATTGATGATGAAATTTTTTCTTCCTTACTACAATTTGCAAACGATAGGAATTTGAAAAATGCGATTGAACGAATGTTCAATGGTGAAAAGATTAATATCACTGAAAAAAGAGCTGTATTGCACACCGCTTTGCGTTCACAAAAGGAATCAATTCTTGTCGATGGTGAAAACATTATCCCTTTAATTCAAAATGAGTTAGAAAAAGTTCGTTTAATTTCAGAATCTATTCGTTCTGGAACTTGGAAAGGGTACACTGGGAAAGAAATTACTGATGTTGTGAACTTAGGGATTGGCGGTTCTGACTTGGGTCCGGCTATGGTTACTCAAGCCTTAGCATCCTATAGCAAAAAAGGTTTAAAACTTCATTTTGTTTCCAATGTCGATGGAACTCACTTATGGGAAACCTTGAAAGTTTGTAATCCTGAAACTACTGTTTTTATCGTAGCCTCAAAAACATTTACTACTCAAGAAACCATTGTAAATGCAAATGCTGCAAAGGATTGGCTACTACAAAACACATCAAATGAAAGTATTCAGTTTCACTTTATTGCTGTTTCGACAAATTTAAATAAAGCAATTGGATTTGGAATAAACAAAGAGAATATTGTCGGTTTTTGGGATTGGGTTGGCGGAAGATATAGCATTTGGTCAAGTATTGGAATTTCTGTTGCGATTGCAATTGGTTTTGATCAATTTAAAGAATTTCTCGCAGGGGCAAATGAAGTTGATACCCATTTTGAGAATACTCCATTATATGAAAATATACCTGTAATAATGGCATTATTGGGAATTTGGTATACGAATTTTCTTTCTGCAGAATCGTATGCGGTTTTACCATACGAACAATATCTATGTCGGTTCCCAGCTTATTTACAGCAACTTGATATGGAATCGAATGGGAAACAAACAACTCTATCTGGTGAAAAAATTTCCTATAAAACTGGTCCATTGGTTTGGGGAGAACCTGGAACAAACGGTCAACATGCTTTCTATCAATTGCTCCATCAAGGAACAAGGTATATACCAGTTGATTTCTTAATTGCAAAGGAAGGAATTTCACCATATTCGAATCAACATACCTTACTAATTGCAAATTGTATTGCCCAAGCAGAAGCATTACTTGTTGGTAAAAATGAAACTCAAGTTCGAGAAGAATTACAAAACAACCCTGATTTAGATGCTCTTACCCCGCATAAAATATTTGATGGAAATCGCCCTTCAACTATAATGGTATATCCCAAACTAACTCCCAAAACAGTTGGAAGTCTTTTAGCCTTCTATGAACATAAGGTTTTTGTTCAAGGTATACTTTGGGATATTAATTCGTTTGATCAGTGGGGAGTAGAACTTGGTAAACAATTAGCCACTGCAATAATTCCTGAACTACAAAACACTGTACAATTGGAAAATCTGCATGACCCTTCAACAAAAACTCTAATAGAGCTGCTAAAAAAATAGTCTACTTTCTACCTGAAGTAATGGTTTTTTGGTGAACATTTGAAAGTAAAGTTTGAAACCAAAGTTTGGAAGCAATATACATACAAATAAAAGTTTCAGCAACAAAAGCAAGTAAAAAAAGTATGTACGTTGTCGTTGATGAATTGACAGAACTCGTAAACCACGACGAACGGTTGTTCGTTAAAAATATACTTATAGAAATACAAAATAGAAATGTTATTGAACTTAACAAAATGACCTTATACTCTTGGTAAAACAGTAGTATTGACAATGCTAAAAACGAAAAAAAGTAAAGCTCTTCCCGCCCTTGAATTATAAACAAAATCAACAAACTGAATAACTGAAGAACAATTCCCGTTGCAAAACGTGTAAGTGTCGAAGTTCCAAATAGTTTCAAAGAATACAAATATGAACCTAAAAACAACGTTGTCCCAAGAAACCCAATAACATATTGTCCGGTAAGAATTGAAAGTATGCACGAAAAAACTGCATAAACTATCATTACTTTTTTCATAGTTCTGTCTACAGAACTATGAATTTTTATTTGAATTGAACGAAGGGTATCCTTACCAAGGAACAATTCTACTTGTTGTAAATTCATTTGGGAAAAGAGATGTTAGTTGACTGAGTTTGGAACGACTTAATTTTTTGAATCTACTTGAGAACAATCTGGACAATACCCTGTAAATTCCATTGAATGATTGACAATAGTAAAGTTTGTAGAGGTTTTAATTTTTTCAAGAACACAAAAATCAATTTGTTCTACTTTTTCACATTCTAAACAACGAATATAGTGAAAGTGTTTTGTTTCGTCTTGTTCTGCAATTACATAATGCTTTGCTTTTGAAGTAAATTGCATTGAACGTATCAAACCATTTTCTTCTAACACGTGGAGATTCCTATAGATAGTAGTTAAATTTAAGTCTTTACATTTTTCTACTAAATCTTCTACACTTACAGGACGGTTATAACTTTCTAACGCATTTAAAATCATTGTTCTGGTTAGTGTTTTCCGATATCCTAATTGCTCTAAACTCTGTTGTATGTTTTTTTTCATTTTAAATTTTCTTTGTTCAAAATACGAATTGAACAGAAGTTTGTTTTATTGATAACAAATACGGCTGAACTATCTTTTTACTTAAATGAAAAAAGGAACCGCTTCTCGAGTAAACGGTTCCTGAAAGTTGTTTTAAACTAAAGTTCTTACTTCTTCAACCAATTGTTCAAACTGATTAATAATGTTCTTACCAGGGCACAATGTAGAAGCACCACTGAGTTCCTTATGATACCGAATGGATGCTCTATCAATAGGTAAGGAATATCGTTTGCACACACGAGCTATTTGTTCTAACAACATCTTTCTTACCTCTGGTGGTAATTCAGATTCTTGATAGTTCCCTGCAATAGCAATGCCAATCGATCGAAGGTTATGACCCCTTGCATGAGCTCCCACAACGTTTTCTTTTCTTCCTTTCGACAGTATCCAAACTCCGTCTGGGCAATGGAGCAACCAATGATATCCAATTTCGGTGAATCCTCTCAATCGGTGTGAAGTATCTATTGTTTCCACGCTCACATTTGGACGTGTGGCTGTATGATGAATAATAATTTTAGTTATTTCTCTCATCGTTTTTTCTCCTCTAATTTAAATCTGTCAATTTCTCGAATGCGGTGTTGAATGTCGGTTATATCACGTTCCATTCTATCTTTCCAGAGAACTTGCTGTTCACTTGCAAAGGAAACCCTACGTAACTCAGTTTCTATCACTGATATTTTTTGGCTTACTTCACCTAAACTGGATCCACCCCAAAGGGTAGATCCGCCAACAATTACACCAAAAAGTAGTTTTGCCCAAATAGGGAGTAAGTTTTCCAATTGTTGCATTTGTGGTTGTTGTGCCGTTTCCATATCTATTTTCTTTATCATAAACGAATTCCTTTCAATTGAGCAATTGATTTTGAGTTAATGAGTGCTACTGCTGCGTCAAGTTCTACTGTTGTTACATAATGAACGCCAACAATGCCTCGATCGTATACTTGTAATCCTACGTTTGTAGCTAAACTTAAGAACTCTTTTTCACCAAACCGTAAAGCGTAAATACTTGTACAATCATCGTTTGTGCCGAGTGTTTCTGCGTTCGAAATAACCGGAGTAATGCCATCTTTCCCAAATCCGCTCGAAACGATAGGAATACCCATATACGAATCGAAAACTTGTTGCGATCCAAATGCATCGTTGACTGTTTGAACCGAAATATAGTCCCTTGCTATAGCTCGTAAACGGGCAATCATTTTATGATTCATCACAATTGCGGTCGCATTTCCATAAACAGAACCAATTAGTTCATCTAATTTTTCTAAAAACAGTTGTTGTTTTTGCTTGTTTGCATCAGAATTTCCTAATGGAATAACGTCTCCGTTCGTACCCATTGAAAGCACTTGAGAATTAGGGACTAATTCCTTTATCCCAACAATGGTTGAACCACTACCATCGCCATTGATTAATTGGTCGGTACAAAACCTACCTAATGAACGAGAAAAACTTTCTAATTGTCTCACACGTTCAGAAGTAGTGGTAAAACCACGTCGTTCGAAGGCTTGGTCTGTTCGGATAACATCTCCCATAATTTTTAAGGTTACTGTGCTTTCGCTTACCGTACTTGTAACAGGAGAATAGTCGGCATTTACGGCTCTGGTTTGTCCGCCAGTAGCCGTAGCATTTGTTGTAAATGTATCGGCATTCCCAGTCATCGAATACCATTCAGCATAACGAAACAATTGTGCTTCCGATTCAAATGCCGACAAGGCTAAAGAACGTAACTCTGGAGTTTGCGATGCACTTCTGTTCGATAATTCTGTTAATTTCATATTAGTGATTCCCTAAAAAAGATTAAAGTAAAAATGATTGTTCAGCCGCAGATCGAAGTGTGGTTTGAGCATTCTGCGAATTGATGTGTGTAGTTTTTTGTACAATAGGTTGTACCATAGAAAGCAATGCAGAAACTGCACTTGGGTTAAATTCTAACAGACTTTTCACAGCAGTTGAAAACTCTTCATTCAAACCTGGCAAT
>JBDNFX010000083.1:0-1873 GCA_041689575.1 Kapaibacterium sp. (SeqCode) | reverse complement strand
GCAAAAGATGTCGTTACTGTACTTTTGAAGTATTTACAATAGGTTATGGAAACAGTTGTTCTTGATATGTCTGTTCAAAACTCCTACGATAAAAATCTTTACTTAGCTACAGATTTACTTACCAAAGGAAATATTGTTGCTTTCCCAACGGAAACCGTTTATGGTTTAGGAGGTATAATATCCAAGGAAGAAACATTTAATCAGATTTATTCCTTAAAAGGCAGACCCTTAGACAACCCTCTCATTGTCCATTGTTCTACTGTGGAACAGTTATACTCTCTTTGTTTTTCAGTTTCAACAGTATTGAAAAAACTTGTAAGTTCTTTTATGCCTGGACCTTTAACTGTTGTAACAAAGAAGGCTGTTGGAATACCAAATTATATTACTTCAGGGTTAGATACAGTTGCATTGCGAATCCCTTCAAATAAAGTTGCGTTAGATTTGATAGAAAGGGTTGGAGAACCTATTGCAGCCCCTTCAGCGAATATTTCTGGGAAACCCAGCCCTACTGCTGCAAAACACGTTTTTGATGATTTTAACGGCAGGATTCCCTTGATTCTTGACGATGGGCAATGCGAAATCGGGATTGAGTCGACAGTTTTATTTGTTGAAGATCAATTCGTTTCACTTTTGCGACCTGGAACAATAAGTATTGAAATAATCGAAACGGTACTTCAATCCAAAATTAATATCCCAACTGAAAAATCTGTTCCCACACTTTCACCGGGAATGAAATACCGCCATTATTCTCCTAATGCAATTATTACATTGGTTTATACCGGTAAAGAAGCAGTTATTAAGGCTGAGAAAAGTTCTGAAAAAGTAATGATATTACTGCCAGAAGAAAGCTCTTACATTGAAGACAATTATAGCAACGCTTTCTATTATTCAGAAAAAAACATTTATTCACTTTTCCGAAAAGCTGATTCAGAAAACTATTCTGAAATTATCATATTTGTTGATCAATCAACTATTGAAAAAATGGGACTGTATAACAGAATCAAGAAAGCATCATCGAAATAAATATGAATTTGTATTTTTGTAAAAAGAGCATCAATTAGAATGATAAATAAAACTATACAAATTCGTAATAGAGCAGGACTTCATACCCGACCTGCAGCAATGTTGGTAAAATTAGCAGCTAAATTTAAATCGAACATTCTTTTAGAACGAGATGGTTTTGAGATTAACGCTAAGAGTATAGTTGGTGTTATGACTTTAGCTGCAGAATTTGGTAGCTTATTAGAATTAGAAGTTGAAGGAATTGACGAGATAGAAGCTACAAATGCAATAGTTGAACTTTTTGAAACAGGATTTGGTGAACTCTAACATTGTTGGACTTAAAAATATTGGCACTTTAATTACATTGTCTTCAAATGAGAATGGCGTTAAAAAAGGTAGTCAAATGAATAACCTTGATATCATTCCTGATGCAGTTATGATTTTTTCTACTAAAATATTATGGGTAGGCACTCAACAAGCTTTTGAAAAAGAGATGCCTTCTATAACCTGCAATGAATGGATTGATGCGAAAGGGAAAGTAGTGCTTCCTGGTTTTGTAGATTCCCATACGCATATTGTGTTTGCAGGTGATAGATCAAAAGAATTCGCTCGGCGCTTGCAAGGTATTTCGTATCAAGAAATAGCTTCTTCTGGTGGTGGAATTCTAACTACAGTTCAAGGTGTACGAAATGCAAGTAAAGAAGAAATTGTTTCAAATGCCTTATCGTTAGTTCAATCTGCAACAAAATATGGAACTACTTGCATTGAAGTAAAAAGCGGTTATGGTTTAACACTTGAATCTGAATTAAAATTGTTACACGCTATTAGAGAAGTTGCAGAAAATTCTACTACGACAATTATTCCAACTTTT
>JBDNFX010000082.1:0-4306 GCA_041689575.1 Kapaibacterium sp. (SeqCode) | reverse complement strand
GTTCCTTGAACTATTCCTTGAGTACCAATGTAGATCCACGACCCAGCAGTCATTTGACCATACATTATCAAGCCCATTTGTTCTAATCGTCGAAATTCATCCCAATTTGCCCATTTACCTACTAAATTTGAATTAGCGATTATAACTCTTGGTGCATCGGTATGAGTTGTAACAACTCCAACTGGTTTACCCGATTGAACTAACAAGGTTTCATCTATATCCATTGTTCGAAGTGAACGAGTGATTCCATCGAATGCTTCCCAATTTCTGGCGGCTTTCCCTATTCCTCCGTAGACAACTAATTGGTCTGGATTTTCAGCATTAGCAGGATCAAGATTATTATGAATCATTCTATACGGAGCTTCCAATTGCCAATTTTTGCAATTTAAAATATGTCCAGTGGGTGATGTAATTATTCGTTTTGACATTTATGGTGCTGTTGTTCTGTTCCGTGTCTGTTGTTATAAGAACACATCGAGAAGCAATTTTGTTACAATTTTCTACAAAAATACAATAATTTTTGACTTATGGTTTTGTTTTGTGAAAATGTAATTTGAATTTAAGAATTTACTATCTACTATGTAGCAAACGTGGTATTGCAAATATTTGGTTTTTTTGAGTTGAAGTATGAATCCACTTTACCTGTGAAAGTATTTTAGGGAATTCTAAAACTTTTGTACTAAGAAGAGCAACTTCAGAATCAATTCGGACAACTTCTTTCTCAAATTTAAGGTCTTCGAGATACGCTAATGAAAGTGCGTATCCCCAAGCTTTTTTTCTAGCGTTTTCTATTCCTTTTTCAATTAAAAATTCATCGAATTTCAAGCCAATTATATCTAATACTTTCAGAAGTGGAGCATTGTCATTAGTCTATTTTTCGTTGATTTGAGAAGACATTTTACGAAGACAAAAAAAAAGTAGTGAATCCTTACAACTCACTACATTTTAGATTCAAGACTAAAGGAACAATAGATTATTCTCCTTGTGCTTTAGAATACATCGTTTTTCCATCGAATGTATGCAATTTATCTAAATGCATCCAAACAAGTTTTTCGGATGTTAAAGTATTCAACAATTGAACAATATCTGCATCGGATGTTTTACCAGATTTAGATATATAACGACAACGATGACAATCAACAATAAGAATATCAGGGACAGGTCCTGGATAAACCTTTGTTCCACGGTTAGACATCATTAGAAATTCTAAATCACCCACTATTTTTGGCATTACCGGCAATGCTTCAGATTGTATAAACATATCAACCCCAACACATTCCCAAGTTCCTTTTGTCGTTACTGCTAACTTCGATTTTGTATCTACAGGCTCTACAAATTGTTCGTCCATTGTCTTAGGTGGTAATTCGCTTACAAGTGCTCTTGTAAACTCATCAGTTGTGGCTACTCCCCCTAAATCACGTGTTTTAATTCCTGATGACAATGTTAAACGTAATGCTTTTTCAATTCTATCTGCTGCATGTGTAAGTCCTAAATACCGCAACATTTGAATTGATGAAAGCAATAATGCAGTTGGATTAGCAAGATTTTTCCCAGCAATATCTGGTGCTGAACCATGAACTGCTTCGAAAACGGCTTGATGATGCCCAATGTTTCCACCCGGTGCAACACCTAAACCACCAACTAAACCAGCACATAAATCAGATACGATATCGCCATATAAATTAGGCAAAACTAATACATCGAAATTTTCAGGCTTCGTAACCAATTGCATACAACAGTTGTCTACAATTATATCGTTGGATTCAATTTGAGGGTATTCTTTTGCTACATCGTAAAACACTTCAAGGAATAAACCATCGGTTATTTTATGAATGTTTGCCTTATGAACACAGGTAATCTTTTTACGTTTTAACTGAATTGCAGTTTCAAATGCATAACGAAAAACTGCTTCTGAACCTTGACGTGTAATTACTTTTAAACACTGAGAATAATCTGGTGTTTGATAATGTTCAATTCCACCATAGGTATCTTCAATATTTTCACGAACTAATAACAAATCGATATTCTCAAACGGCGTTTTCACATTTGGCAATGTTCTAGCCGGACGAACATTTGCATAAAGATCTAACGATTTTCGAATAGTTACATTTACACTTTTATGTCCACCACCTATTGGTGTTGTTGTTGGACCTTTCAAAGCTACTCTATTTTTACGAATAGAATCTAATGTTGATTCCGGAAGTGGAGTACCAAATTTATCGTTGGCATTTAAACCAGCCTCAGCATATTCCCAAGTAATTGGAACTTCCGCTGCTTCGAATATTTTAACAATAGATGCAGAAATTTCAGGACCGATTCCATCACCTGAAATGAGTGTTACTACTTTTTTAGTCATTATTATTTACAGTTAATTATACAATTTCAATTATCATTGCGCTTGCTTCCCCACCACCGATACAAAGGGTTGCTAATCCATAACGTTTACCAACTCTTTTCAGTGCGTAAATCAAAGTGGTTAAAATACGTGCTCCACTTGCTCCAATAGGATGTCCAAGAGCAATTGCTCCACCATGAATATTTATTTTCTCAAGTGGTATTCCAAGTTGATTTTTTGTTGCTATCGAAACAACCGCAAAAGCTTCATTGATTTCGAATAAGTCTATTTGATCAAGTGTCATTCCTGCCTTAGCAAGAACTTTTTCAATACCAGAAATTGGCGCTGTAGTAAATAGTTCAGGGCTTTGGGCAAATGATGCGTGGGCTATAATACGTGCTAGTGGTTTTGCTCCAAGTTCTTTCGCTTTTTGTTCTGAAGCAATTACAAGAGCAGATGCTCCATCGTCTATTGAACTAGCATTTGCCGCAGTAATAGTTCCATCAGATTTGAATACAGGACGTAATGTAGGAATTTTTTCGAATCTTACTTTCGAAGGTTCTTCATCTTCAGAAACTACACGTGTTTCTTTTTTCGATTGAATAGTAACAGGTATAATTTCATCGTTGTAATAACCATTTTTTTGTGCAGCAATTGCTAACTCATAACTACGAATAGTATATTCATCTTGTTCAACACGTGAGATTGAACATGTATCAGCACACAATTCTGCAGCAATTCCCATATGATAGTTGTTATACACATCCCAAAGTCCGTCGTGAATCATTAAATCTACTAATGAAGAATTTCCCATTTTCAAACCAGTACGGGCATTTGGTAAAATATATGGTGCATTCGACATTGATTCTTGTCCACCAGCAACCACGATATCAGCATCTCCACAAGTTAATGCTTGGTCTGCTAACATTACAGATTTTAAACCACTTCCACACACTTTATTAATAGTCATAGCAGGAACAGAATTGGGTAGACCAGCGAATATAGTAGCTTGACGTGCTGGTGCTTGACCAACTCCACCAGTTAACACATTCCCCATTATTACTTCACTTACCGCTGAAGCTTCTATTCCAGCTCTACGTACTGCTTCTTTTATTACAATTGCACCTAATTGTGGTGCTGTTTGGTCCGACAAAGAACCTAAAAAGGCTCCAATAGGTGTACGAGTTGCCGATAAAATGACATTTGTTCCCATCAGTATTCCTTACTTATTGAATGAGTAAAAAAATTTCGTTCCTAAAATATTTACAACAACGGCGAAACAACTATGAAAATTGTGTATATTCTCTAAATTTCTGTAGATTGTGTATGTTTCAAAATTTTAATGTCTATGAAAATTGTTACAATAGAATCGGGACCTGTTGATACAAATGGGTATTTAGTCTACGACGATACTGCTAAAAAAGCTGTTATTGTCGACTGCCCTTATGGGTCTGCTGAACCATATATCAAACTTTTACAAGAAGAAGAGTTACAGTTGGTTGCAATTCTTTTAACGCATTCGCATTGGGACCATACTGCCGATGTTCCCACGCTTCAGAAATTGACTCAAGCTCCATTGTATTGCCATTCATTCGATGAATATAGGCTTACATCACCAATGGAACATACCCTATGGGAACTTCCTTTTGCTATTGAACCGATGAAGATTGATGTTTATTTGCAAGACAATACTATTATTAGTTTCAGCGATGAACTTTCGTTCAAAATACTTTTCACACCAGGTCATACCGAAGGCGGAGTATGCTTTTATTCTGAAAAAGAGTCTTTTGCACTTGTAGGTGATACTTTATTCCAACAAAGTATTGGTAGAACCGATCTTCCCGGTGGTGATATGCCAACGTTATTGGATTCAATTTCTAAACGTCTTTTACCACTTGAGGATTCTGTGGTTGTATTGCCGGGGCATGGGAATGTTACAACAATTGGAAATGAGAAGCAATTTAATCCATT
>JBDNFX010000081.1:0-4042 GCA_041689575.1 Kapaibacterium sp. (SeqCode) | reverse complement strand
AATTTATCTACAGAAGATTTGTTGATAGTCTTTTCTGTCCTTACTCCTAATGTACTCTTATCTATTTTTCAACAAACTTCAACTTCTGTTCCTTCTCAAAAACTTTGGTGCGAACTGTTTTTACACAAACACAACAAACAGCATTCAATTGGAGAACCAATTACTGTACAGTTTCAAGACAATTCAGAGGAAATGAAATCAAAAACTGCAATGCAAGAGTTGATGGAGTTAAAAAATTCATAGAACTACTGTGGACTACACACAATGAAAATCCTAACTCTTCCATTCAAATAAATAACCGAAAGTAGAAATTGGCAATTCAATTTAGAATAAATTCTGTGTACAAAAAACTCTTTTTTTCTACCACTCGATACATTATTTGTTATGGAGGTGCTGGATCTGGAAAGTCATATTTTGCTGCACAAAAATTGATATATAGGTTGTTAACCGAACAACATCATACGTTTTTACTTGTTCGAAACACAAAACGATCAATGAAAGATTCCGTTTTTGCATTATTACAAGAAGTGTTACAATCAATTGGCGCTTCTCATTTATTCCAATTTCATTCTTCTACCCTATCAATGAATTGTCTTTTAAATGGAAACTCCATAATTAGCACTGGTTGCGACGATGTAGAAAAGTTGAAATCTATTGCTGGTGTTACTTCTATTTGGATTGAAGAAGCAACGGAATTAGAAGAATCGGATTTCGACCAAATAGACTTACGTTTACGATCGATGAATGTAGAATATGAACAAATACTTTTGACTTTTAATCCGGTTGACGAACGGCACTGGTTAAAAAAAAGATTCTTTTCTAAAAATCCGCATCATAATTGTGAAATTCTCAAAACCACATTTAAGGACAACCTTCACAACCTTCCGAATCAATACATAAAAACCCTCACTTCAATGAATACTGTCAATAAACGGTATTTCGATGTTTATGCAAATGGAGAATGGGGGATTAACGATAAAGAATATTTGTTTAAATGGGATTGTTACCAAGAAGCCGATAATGTTCCAGAAGATATTGTTTCTATTTTGTATTGCGATCCAAACTTAGCCTTGAAAGCAAAAGGAGATAAAACTGCTATTACTGTGTTAGGGTATTCGTTCTTAACACAGCAATATTATGTATTGGGGACTGCATTAGAATCATTTTCCGATCCAAATTCGTTAGTTGAAACCATTTTACAACTTCGGTCGCAATGTAGCACCATTAAAGCAATTGGGTTCGACGGAAATGTAACGCAAGAATCTACGTGGTTCCATTTGTTACGTTCGGTTTCAAAGCAAAAACGAATATTACTACCGCAAGTAGATTTTTGTAAATATTCTACCGATACCATCGCTAAAAATGCACAATTAGCGTGGGCAAGAAAACAAATATTCTTCCCAAAAAACTTTTCAATTTCAAGTGAAAAACAAGAATATTTAGATCAATTACGAACTTTTAGAACGAAAAAAGATGGGAAACCAGACGATGCTCCAGATTCGTTTATTTGTGGTTTTGAATTTTTACATTCTCGCAGATTAGTTCGAAAAGTTGGATAGCTGTCTAAAACTAAAAATAAATTCACATTCAATAGAACTAAAGAACATTCTTTCACGTTCACATAAAGGCAAAGAATTTGTAAAAATTATACCATTGGAACATTTTGGAGATTGCTGTTTTAGGGGGAGCTGAAGAAATTGGTGCAAACGCTACTTTTATTAAAATTGGCGATTGTTCTTTAATTATTGACGCTGGTTCACACCCTCGAAATAAAGACATTACCTTTGCACCAAATCTTCATTCTATTCAAGAAGAAATTATTTCTGCTATTATTTTAACCCATTCTCATACCGACCACATTGGGGCCTTGCCTATTTTAGCACACACTTTCCCTACCGCAAAACTGTATTCCACTGAACCAACAAGGGACATTGCTGAAATAATGCTTCGGAATTCTACCAAATTACTTCACTTTGGGAATAATCCCCTTCAAGTTGAAGAGTATTTGGATATTTATAAAAAACCATTTATTGAAGTTTTGTTACAACTGATTCATACCCGCAGAACGAAAGAACCTTTTTCTGTGCAATCGGTTCTAAATTCCACTTCTGTTGAAGCTACATTTTACGACGCTGGGCATATCTTGGGTGCTGCTGGAGTTTTACTTCAATCGAAACAAGGGTCAATTTTTCATACTGGCGATTTTTTACAAGAAAACCAATATGTAATTGGGAAAGCTGATTTCCCTAATCACCATATCGATGTTTTAGTTACCGAATGCACCAATGGGGCTGACAAAGAACCAATTTCTCGAAATGAACAAGAATTAGCTTTAACAAATTTTATCAATACAGTAACTAACGACAATGGATCGGTTTTAATTCCTACGTTTTCTTTGGGTAAAATGCAAGAAATGTTGCGGTTGATGAACATTTTGATGAACCGAAATTCTATTCCAACAATCCCAATTATTACAGGTGGAATGGGACGAAAAGTATGTGAACTCTACGACCGATATTGTTACACCGGTTCTCGGGTAAACCCAGGATTTGAATTAGCAGACATTGAACAAGAACGTTTACCAACTAAAGAATTATTGAAAGGGCGTTACTTTAAAACTCCTTCCATTGTTCTCACAACTTCGGGTATGTTGCATTCGGGAACTCCTTCGTATAAACTTGCAATTGAATGGATGAAACGACCTAATTTCGGCATTGCCATTGTTGGTTATCAGGATCCAACGTGTGAAGGGTTTGCCTTGGAACAATCAGTTAAAGGAGAAGAATTCAAATTCGGTTCTTATACCGCAACGAGAAATTGCCTTTTAGAACGATTTCGATTTAGCGCTCACGCCACTAAAGAACAAATACTTTCAGTGGTAGAACAGCACAGTCCTAACAAGGTATTTCTCATTCACGGCGAATATGAATCGTGCAGTGAAGTTGCTCTGTCCTTAGTCCAACGTGGTTTTAAAGGGGAAATCGTAATACCAACAAAAGGAAAACGATATCAATATTCTCTTACTTCCGAAGCTTCTCAATTCTTTCAATAAGATCGTCTAATGTTACATACCCTTGCGAAAGAACGTGAGCTTTTTGGTCGCGAATGTAAATAAGTGTAGGGAATCCCGTAACCCCAACAGTTTCAGAAACATCGAAATCACTTAACGTTTTTTCTAAAGTCGTTTCCGATTGAACCGTTGCCATAAAAGCTTCTTTCGAAATTCCAATTGCTTCCACGTATGGTAAATATGCTTCAAAAGAATTAAGGTTTATTCCATCGTAATATATTGCTTTCTTCAATGTAGAAGCAAATGCAAATGCTTTTATTGGGGCTAATTGTTTCACCGCCATTAATACTTGAGAAGGTGGTATTGACGAAAAAACAGTTGATCCTTCATCTAAAATATCCTTTAAGAATGGCTCACCAAACTTCACTCCGGTTCTGTCTTCTACCGTTTTATACGCAGTTTTAATATACGAAGCAACCTCGCCAATAGGTCCAATTCTTTCGCCGGTAATCATCCCACCAGAAATAACATCAAAGGCAATTTCTTTAGAATATTTTTCATAGAAGCTTGTAATTACTGGTGAAAATCCGTAGCACCACCCACAAAGCGGATCAAAAAAGTATAATATCGTATCTGAAGTCATAAGGGTTGTAGTAGGTTTAGGAATTTTTTTAATAGGCAACTTTTGACCAAACAATGGCAATGAAAACATACAAAACACAATGCAAAACAAAACAATTTTCATAGGGGTATCTTTGGTATTATTACCACAGAGGACGTCCAAATTCAAGAATTAGTACTTGTAGATTTTCATAAATACAATAGCCCCCTCTCCTCACCATAAACAATAACTCCCTCGCCCCAACCGAAAACAATCTAGCCCCCTCACCCCGTCCCTCTCCCTCAAGGGGAGAGGGTGTTGTCCGTTTTTTATTTTTACTTCAAAATCATCTGGCTCCCTCGCCCCAACCGAAAACAGTAGACCCCTCTCCCCGTTCCTCTCCCTCAAGGGGAGAGGGTGTTGTCCGTTTT
>JBDNFX010000080.1:0-2689 GCA_041689575.1 Kapaibacterium sp. (SeqCode) | reverse complement strand
TTCCATCTGCTAAAAATCTTGCTATAAAAATATCAGTTCCACCATTAGAAATGAGTGTTTGTTCATTTTGATTTCCTTGTTCAAAAACAATACTGTTTTGAAATGTTCCAAGAACAACAAAACTATCATCAGAAAAAACAAGGATTTTTTTACCAACATCTTTTCCAATTCCCCCGATTCCTTTTGCCCATTCAGGAGTTCCGTCGGGTCGAATTTTTAGAATAAAAATATCTTCTACGCCGTTGGAATTTAATTGAACAGAATTTGAACTAAAATTCGAAAAGCCTTGAAATGATCCGGTAGATAATATAGAACCATCGGACATTGATTGGATAGAATACCCTATATCTTCAAAAAAACTTCCAGCTCGTTTTGCCCATCCATCAGTAAGAATATCATTTTTTCCAATTAACGAAACTTTTACTAAATATTCTTTTGATGGCAAATTCGGCATTGACCAAAGGTAAGATCCACCAGTTGCTTCTGTAGTAATTGTATTCCAAGTTTGTCCATTATTAGTACTATATTCTAATTTAACCGTATCCGAAGGTGCTATTCCTTCCCATGTAATTACTGTATCTGTTCCAGTAAGGAATTTTTCTCCTCCATTTGGACTAACAAGTCGAACCGTTGGAAAAACACTAGCATTTGTATACCTTGAACTTGCGTAGAAAGTAGCATTACAAAAAGAGTGTTCAACAACAAATTCAGTCCACTGATATAAACTATCATTTGGAGTGTAAGAAATTGTAATAGCAACTGAATCGCCAGTTGTTACAATTGCGTTTATTGGTAAAACTTTGAAAGAAGGATTTGAAGTTGTGATTGAAGAAATAGTAGTTCCAGATCCAGTAGCTTTTAAAAATATAATAGTATCTTTTTGCACAAAAAGCGGTAAATCTGAAAAAGAAACAGAATTTGGAATTGCTTGAATAGTTCCTTTTCTTCTAGTTGGAATTGAGTAAGGAGATTCTGAAATTAACATATTTTCAGTGTTTTCTAACGACACAAAAATAGTTTGATTCTTACATTGATTCGTAGATTCCCAAGTAATTTCACAAGGAGAAACCTTAGACTCTCTAATGAAAATTTCAAAAAATACTTGTTCAGCGGTGTTAATTGAGCGAATATTCTCAAACCACAGTCCACCAGTTTTAACTGAAATTTCTTTTAGAGATTCAGGGCATTCTCTTCCAATACTAATACAGTATACTGATATGGAGTTGGAATTAGATTCAGAAACTATTGTCGATATATCCGTATCAGGGCTATCTCCATCGGTAACAAACAAAATTATTCGTTTGTTTTTTCCTTTTTTAGCAATAGAAATTGCTCCTGAAGGTGGGGATAAAAATGCGTTTGTAAAATCTGTTTGACCTTGAGGAACTAATAGGTTTACTGCATTTTTTAGTTTAGTTTTATCTTTTGTAAAGTCTTGATGTAGATAGTTGTATTGATCAAATGAAGTTACAGCACATTCGCTATTGCCTACTGAAAGAGTATTTATCCAAGCATTCGAAGCTGCTTTTGCAAAAACCATATTTGTTGCATTTGCACTACTAAAACCCATAGAAACACTTACATCGACAGTAAGTACAGTTGATAATGAAATTGGTTGATTCAACAGAGGACAGGACAATGAAAGAATATTCTTAGGTGCAGAATTTTCTTTTAAAATTAGTGAAGTGATAGGAACAGGAACAACAAATCCATCGGTGGACACATTCAAATATTTTGCAGAAAGTGTTGGATAGTTTGAAGTATCAATACTGAACAAAGAAAACGATTGCGACTGTAAGTTCGAAGATAAACAAGTTCCAAATATCAGGAACAGTATTACTTTTACGGTAAGTTTCAATTTCATATATATGTAAACGGAAAAATGAAATAGTTATTTACACACGACACTTTTTATAAAACCGTCAGGTTTAAAATTACTTTTAAAAATCTTATGAATAAAAAAATCTTAATTCTCTTTGCACATCCTAAATTTGAAAATTCACGAATACATAAGCAACTAATAACAGCTGCTAAAAACCATCCCGATGTCTATATTCGTGATTTGTATCAAGAATATCCAAACTTTAACATAGATATTAAAAAAGAGCAAGAATTACTTTTGAAATACGATATTATTCTCTGGCAACACCCTGTCTACTGGTATTCTTGTCCTCCGTTATTAAAACAATGGATTGATTTGGTTCTGACCTATGGTTGGGCGTATGGTGATGGTGGAAACAAATTAGAGGGCAAATTGATTTTAAACGTTGTTTCTACTGGAGGGAGAAAAGAAGCTTATTCAAAAGACGGCGGAAACAAATTTAGTCTTAACGAATTTTTCTTAGCTTTCCAACAAACAGCGACTTTATGTAAAATGAATTATTTACCTCCATTCGCAATTCAGGGGTCGCACAAATTAACTGAAAGTGAAATTGGTATTCATTCTAAAAACTTTCAATTGTTATTGACTCTTTTACAAAATGGATTAATTAATTCAGAAACAAGTATTCCATCTCAATCATTATTAAACGAATTTATTTTAACACTAAAATCATAATGGAACATTCATTCTTATTTCAAGCACTCGTATTTTTATTGGCTGCGGTTTTGTGTGTACCAATTGCTAAAAAATTAGGTATGGGTTCAGTTTTAGGATACTTATTAGCAGGTATACTTTTAGGACCATACA
>JBDNFX010000079.1:0-3073 GCA_041689575.1 Kapaibacterium sp. (SeqCode) | reverse complement strand
GAATATTTAAAAATATTGAATTTCTAAAATCTTCAAATTTCCCTTTAATTATAGAAACTGAATTAGACCAAATTGTTTTTGAACAAACAGTATTTTACATTGAAGAAGCAGGAGTATTTCGAATATTTTCCTATGAGATAACTTCACGTAAAGAGATTGAAAGAGAATTGATAAAAACATTAGAAAAGGAACGTGAATTAGTTTCTTTACAAAATCAATTTGTTACTACTGTTTCTCATGAATTTAGAACTCCATTAACTGGTATTCTTACTTCTTGCGAATTGTTAGAAATGTATTCACAAAAGATGACTCAAGATCAATTGAATAGCGAAATTGCGAAAATCAAATCTCGTGTTGAAGACTTAACGAAATTAATGAATAATTTCATAGTACAATCGTCAAAGTTATCTCTTAAAGATAGATTCAATCCTCAAATCCATGAATTCAATAATTTTATAACAAGAATTCTTGAAGATAATAAAAGTAGTTTTGAAACTAAAAATATTTCTGTACGTTTCTCCAGCCATGCTGAAAACATTTATGTGTTAATTGATGAAAGTATGATTCGTCAATCTGTACAAAATATAATTTCAAATTCAGTCTTATATTCGACAAATAATTCGACAATTATAATATCTTTAGATATCAAAGATACTATTGTAACTCTAAAAATATCTGATAATGGAATAGGAATTCCAGAAAAAGAAATTGAAAATATTTTTTCTCCCTTTTTTAGAGCTTCAAATACTTCTAAAATTTCTGGAAGTGGATTAGGACTTTCATTAGCTAAAGAATTTATTGATATCAACGAAGGTCAAATTTCTGTTACTTCTTCCACTGAAGAAGGCACTTCGGTTACAATTTTATTCGCTTCTACATCTTCTAATTCTTAATAAAGTAAATTATGTCAGCTCAAAAAACAATTTTAGTAGTCGATGATGCAGAGTTCATCTTAGAAGGAACTGCAACATTGTTAGAATTTGAAGGATATACTGTTTTTACTGCACAAGATGGTTTAGAAGGATTAGAAAAAGCAAACAAGCATAATCCTGATATGATTCTTTGTGATGTTTCAATGCCCAATTTAGATGGATTTGGTTTGTTGGAACAAATAAGAGCCAATGCTCAAACTAGTGATATTCCCTTTATATTTTTATCCGCCAGAGCTGACAAAATTGATATTAGAACTGGAATGGGTAAGGGTGCCGATGATTACCTTATTAAACCATTTACACGTGAAGAATTAATTTCTTCTATCGATGCGCAATGGGGTAAAAGAAGTAAATTTCTTGAAAAAATCAAGATTCGGCAAGAAAGAATTGAAAGGAATTTATCATTCGCTTTGCCTCATGAATTTAGAACTCCATTAAATGGTATTATTAATTCTGCAGGAACTATCAAAAATATTGGTGTAACTATTGAACCTGATTTATTAATGGAATTAACAGATGATATATTAGTTTCAGCCAGAAGACTTCAGAGAATTACAGAAAACTTTCTTTTCTTTGCACAAATCGAAGCAGCTTCGAATTCTATTAAGTTGATTGAGCAACTTCGATCATTTAAAACTGATGAACCTGCTGCAATGGCTTACGATACAGCTCCAATTAAAGCACAGAAGTATAATAGATTAGATGATATGGTAATGGATGCTGAAGTAACAGATTTTTATATAAATCTTTCTTCACAACATTATGGTAAAGTATTAGATGAATTGTTAGACAATGCTTTTAAATTTTCAAATGAAGGAACTCCGGTTGAGTTACTTGCATGGTTAAAAGATGATTCTTTTCATTTGAAAATCACTGACAAGGGAATTGGGATGTCTCAAGAAGAAATTAATTCCATTGCTCCATTTGCACAATTTGGTAGATTTGAAAACGAACAACAAGGAATTGGTTTGGGATTAATTATTGCAAAAAGAACTATTGAACTTCACGGTGGTTATATGCTTGTAAAAAGTGAAAAGGGAATTGGAACATCTATAGAAATATCGATTCCTGCAATTATGTATCTAGAGTATAATTAAAAAAATTCATTTTTAATCAGAATTGTTCCTTCAGGGAGTTTTCAATAATTTTCAACACTGCTATAACTGCATTCGGAATTGAAGTTCCAGGTCCAAATATTGCATTCGCACCATTCGACATCAAAAATTCATAGTCTTGAGTGGGAATCACACCACCTACTATAATACTAATTTCCTGACAATCTAATTCATTTAATGCTGTTCTCAATTGAGGAATCAGAGTTTTATGCCCTGCTGCTAACGAAGAAATTCCTACAATATGAACATCATTTTCCATTGCTTGTCGGGCTACTTCTTCAGGAGTTTGAAATAAAGGTCCTAAATCAACATCAAAACCTAGATCTGCAAATGATGTAGCTATTATTTTTGCACCTCTATCGTGACCATCTTGACCTATTTTTGCAACAAGTATTCTTGGCCTCCTACCATATTTTTCAGAGAAAGAATTTGTTAATTGTCGAACAGATTCAATAATTTCCTGATTTCCATATTCGCTCGAATAAACACCACTTACTGATTTCATAACTGCTTTATGTCTTCCAAAAACACTTTCTAAAACGTCAGATATTTCTCCTAAAGTAGCCCTTTTCCTTGCGGATTCTACTGCAAATTCCAAAACATTTTGGGAAGTTGATGCAGCTACTTTTAGTTTTTCTAAGGCTAGTGTAACATCTGTATTGTTTCTTTTTTCTTTTAATTCTTTAAGACGTTCAATTTGAGAAAATAGAACTTTTTCGTTGTCTACTTCAAAAATATCAAATGATGTTTCTTCTGTTGGTCTAAGTAAATTAATTCCTACTAGAATCTCTTTTCCAGAATCAATGAGCGCTTGACGTTTTGTTGCTGCTTCTTCAATTCTTAATTTTGGAACTCCTGCTTCTATAGCCGAAGTCATACCGCCCAATTCTTCTATTTCAACTATATGGTCCCATGCTTTTTCTATCAACTGCTCAGTAAGATATTCTACATAAAATGATCCACCCCAAGGATCAACAACATTAGTTGTATTAGATTCAGATTCTAACAACAATTGAGTATTCCTTG
>JBDNFX010000078.1:0-4616 GCA_041689575.1 Kapaibacterium sp. (SeqCode) | reverse complement strand
ATGAATTTATTCAAATTCAAGATGCTTTAGAATTGTCAAAAGCACTACCCAAAGGAACATTACAAGTTATCCCATTTGCAAAACATAGCCTAAAAACAGCACCTCCACAGTCTTTTGTATCATCTATTTTAGATACAATTCAATTTTGTGAAAAAGCTTCTAAACCAAAACAAGATTAAAAAGGTTGAGGAGGAGGATTCTCAAAATCTACTGGAATATCTACTATAACAGTGTTTAAAGTATCAACGGTTACAGGAAGTGGTTGTTCTTGATTATCAGGCACTGAATACACGCCAATTGCTTTCCAATCAGTAAAAAAATTACTACCATACCGCAAAGCTACAACAACATACTTAAATTCAAAAGGTAATGTTTTGTTTACTTCATCTCGCCGTAATTGAAAGGAAGTAGAATCTGAAAACCGTTGAACAGTATCGGTGAAAAAAGCTCCCCCAGAAGAAAGTTCTAATACTAAATTTGTATCAGGGGGATAATTGAGAAAGAAAACTACTCTCACTTCTAGTGCAGAATCTGGTTGGGGCCAAGAGCGTGTTCCACCTTTAAAATGGATAGTTCCTTGAACTAAAGGGGCTATGTTTTTAGGCAGAATTGGCTCTTTTGTGGGGTCTAAACCACCACAAGAACAGAACAAAAAAACAAGTATAGGCACTGTTAGGATCTTCATTTTCATAATAAGTAAAATTGGTGAATATTTTAGTTCTAAAGTACAATTCTGGCATTAAATACATTAGTTAGGATATCTTCCATTTCAGAAAGAATGTTTTTCTTGGAATCACTCAAAGATTCATATAACTTTTTAGAAGCTATGTTTTGTTCTGAATCAATAGATGTAGTATCATTTAAATCAGAAAGTAAATTTGAATCTGAAATACTACATTTAAAAATTAAATGTTCGTTTCCAGAAATCATACGAATATTCTGTTGAATGACTTTTTTAAGTTTAGTAATTTCATTCAGTATAGTTTCAGAATCGCATAGAATTGTAACAGAATTACCTACAATTTCAAAACCGGGTTTTTTATTTAAAAGCAAGGTTCTAAGTATTACAAATAAATCATCTTTCGAAGAAAGAACTTCTTTCCAGTGCTGTTCAATTGTTGTTAAAGATAGGATATTAGGATTCTTAAGTTCTTCTACATTCTTTTGGAGAATAACTTCTTGAACAATTTCTACTGTTTGTTCTTTCACTACTTCACTTTTTAATGGAGCATTAATTACTTCAGTCTTAGTTGTTACATATTTTTCTTGAGTTTCAATTTTTAGTGAAGACCTGCTATAATTAGGTTTTGTTTCTTCAATAATACTTTGGTTAACTTGGGTTACTTCGTCGTGAAGTGTAAGTAAATTATTTTTTACAATTGAAATCAATTCATTTATCTCGTATACCCTTCCAATTTGAGTCATTTCAACAAGAGCTAATTCCAAACGAATTGTGTGTTGTGTGCTCGTTCGCAACAACTGTTCTGATGTTTGCACAATGCTAACATAGCGAAGGATATCTGCATTCGAAAACCGTTTTGCTTCTTCAGAATACAGTTGTTTGTAATTTTCAGCAACATCTAATAACTCAGTTTTTCCAGTGGATTGAACCATTAAAATATTTCGAAAATGTTCTATTAAACCGTGAAAACTTTCGTGAACACTAAAGCCACCTGAAGTAATCACAGATACAATTTCAAACATTTTATTAGAGTCTTTAAAGAATATCGCAGTTGTTATATCAAAAAACAGATCATCATCAATAACACTTAACGCGTTCCTTGCTTCTCCGATAGCAATAGACTTACCACAGAAAGCAATTACTTTGTCGAAAATACTTTGAGAATCTCGCATCGACCCATCAGCTTGTTTTGCTATGAGCAGTAATGTTTGTTCGTCAATAGTAATTTGTTCTTGTTCTGCTATATACTGCAATTGTGAAACGATACTTTTTATATCCATTCTCCGAAAATCAAAACGTTGACAACGGCTAACAATAGTAGCAGGAACTTTCTGAATTTCTGTAGTAGCAAAAATAAATAGTAAGTGAGGAGGAGGTTCTTCTAATGTTTTTAATAACGCATTAAATGCAGAAGTTGAAAGCATGTGAACTTCGTCGATAATATAGACTTTATACTTGCTATTGACTGGAGGATATTTGGAATTTTCACGTAATTTACGGATATCATCTACTCCATTATTCGATGCCCCATCTATTTCAATGACATCCATAGAGTTTCCAATAGTAATGGATGTACACGAGGAACATTCACCACAAGGTTCAGCATCTTTTTGAGGATTTAAACAGTTTAATGCTTTTGCAAGTACACGTGCTGAAGTTGTTTTACCAACGCCACGAGGACCTGTGAAAATATACGCGTGATGAACTCGTTTTAGTTCTATAGCATTTTTCAATGTTGTTGAAATGTGGTCTTGACCTACAATCTCGTTAAAACGAACCGGTCTCCATTTTCTGGCTGTTACAATATAGGTATTATCCATTTTATTTTCTTCGATTCTATAATCAGTACTTACAAATTAGACTTAACAACAATTCACAATGAAAAACTTACTACGAATTACTTTTATTTTCTTACTCATACTATCATTGGTAACGAATGTTTATTCTTCTACAAATGTAGTGAAAAAATCAACAGAACAATACCGTAAAGGAAGATTATGGGTGCGAATTATTCCAGAGGCTTCACCAAATGAAGTTTTTAGTAGTTATTCCGTCGCTGAAAGAATTTTATTACCACATCAGTCAATACTATTCCAACAATATCAATTTCAATATTCTAAAGAATTTACAAAACGTAGAGCTGAGATTATTAAAGCTGAAGAACCTTTGCTACGTACATATATTATAGAATGGAAAGATTTCAGAACGAATGAAGAAGTTGTTCAGTATTTATATGCCACTAAAAAAGTAGAGTCAGTTTCCTACGATTTTATTCCTAAAAGGCATTCTGTTGCCAGTCTTCCTAATGATCCCTTGTTAAATCAACAAGAATACTTAAACACAATGAATGTCAAAGATGCTTGGAATGTATACGAAGGTTCACCAAATGTAATAGTTGCAATAATTGATGCAGGAGCTGTACAGGATCACCCTGATATTAAGGACAATATTGCAATCAACCAAGCAGAAATTCCGAACAATGGAATTGATGATGATGCAAATGGGTACATAGATGATTATAATGGATACAATTTCGCAGCTATGTTCGAACCCTCAAAAGAATGGGGAAATACATTTAATTCTAACAATCACGGTCAAGTAGTTTCAGGCATTGTGGGTGCAACACCAAATAATTCTATTGGTATAGCAGGGGTGGGAAATAAATCAAAAATATTCCCATTAAAAGTTTTTACAATTTCCACTGACGAGGAATTTTTTGGTTACCAAGCATTGGTTTATACTGCACTTCAAAACTTTCAAGTTGCAAATTGTTCTTGGGGAATTGGTGGTAACCGATCGGAGATTTTTCAATCGATTATCGATTTTTGTGTAGCTCGTAATGTAGCAATTGTTGCTGCTGCTGGAAACGAAAGTACATTTACTGAATTAACATACCCTGCTTGTTATTTTGGTGTTTTAGGGGTTGGCGAAACTGATGTTTCTGATGCATTAATTCCAACTTCTTCTTTGGGACAAAATTTAGGGGTTATGGCACCCGGTTACAGATCGTTCAGTACTGGAAATATAGGTTATGTAAGTGAGAATAATGGAACTTCGTTTGCTTCACCTATGGTGGCAGGAGTAGTAGCTCTTATTCGAGGTAAATACCCAGAATTAACTGCAATAGAAGCTTTAGAACACGCTCGTAACAGTGTAGACCTCATCTATGATAAAAATATTTTCGACGCTCCATATATCGGTGGAAGGATAAATGCTTTAAAGGCTGTTTCGAACATACCATTTGCAATGCCAGGACTACGACCAATTGAAGAACCAGTGTATAGAAATACAATGGGGAACATTGTTACGAACTATAAAAATGGTGATACTGTCGATGTTCGAATCAGAGTAAAAAACTTTTTAGGAGCTGGTACTGCAATCCAATGTTCTTTAACAATTCCAGATAATTTTATCGGAGATTTAACCTTACTAGAATCCGAAATCACTTTACAATCAATTGAAAGAAATGATGAGATTGATTTAGGACCTTTTCGTTTTATAGTAAATGATAAGTCAAATAACGCATACATATTTCGTATTGATTTTAACGATCAAAAAGGGTATTCGAATTTCACTCATTTTACATTTGTGAATCAAAAGCCATATCATATTATCGAAAACGATTCTATTGCTTATTCACTGTTTGAAAATGGAAGGATAGGATATGATATATTTGATTCTGAAAAAATTGGGGTTGGTTTTGGTGTAAAACCATTTGCTACAATATTAGAAAGCGCAGGATTATTATATTGTGCAGGAGTAAATCCCCAAACAACTTCTATTGGTTATTCTAATGATGACCCTCTCAATCGATATGAAGTAGTTAAGAATGTTAAATCAGGAGATAACTCCTTTAGTGTATTGAAAAAAGATGGTGTGGAAATTCAAGTTACAGCTAAGCCTTATTCAAATACATCTACACTCACAAGCCATT
>JBDNFX010000077.1:0-8357 GCA_041689575.1 Kapaibacterium sp. (SeqCode) | reverse complement strand
ATCTATAGGATTTTAACGAAAGATTTCTTTAATTTTACCCCACGTACTACGCACGCCAGAAACGTTGTGATAGACATTCACTTGTTCTGAATAGGTAATTGAATTATTAGTGCCAATAATTTTTAAACGATACGAATAATTATTTGAAAGGAATTTCGATTGATCATTTGAATTTCCTTGTTTCATCACTGCTTCTTCGTCAACAATACGGTAGGATACAGAAGCTCCTTGAGCTTGTTGGGTTAGAATATAACGGTACGGTTGACTATTGAGTGAGCGCTCAACATCATATTGCTTTACGGATTTTTCGGCAATGGAACGCCACTCAACAATCACGGTATTACCTTCGGAACGAGCTTTAAAATAATCAAAACTCACTTCTTGTGCAAAGAGTGCTATTGAGATAAAAAACGTAACAATGAGAACTAATTGTTTCATAACAAGCAAATATACAACAATTTTAACCTTTTTCAAAGACGAACAGTAGTTTAAACTATTGATAACACTGCAAAATGGTAAAAACTACGGCGTAGAAGTACTTTCTACATATCGAAATACTTCATAGGTTATGTCTTCAGATTTTAGTGACTTCATACATTCGTGTGTACCCAAATAACAAGGTTTACTCCCATTGTGCGAACAAGGTCGGCAAGGAAGTTTTCTGTTTTCAAAAATTGTATGCTTGGTTGCTAATGGTGCAAAACCAAATTCAGGAATAGTTGGACCAAAAAGAGCAATTGTAGGGGTGTTGGTTACACTTGCCAAATGGATTGGAGCGCTATCGTTCGAAACCAAAACTGCACTTTGTTTCAACAAAAAAAGAATTTCAGAAAGTGAAAAAACACCTACACCATTTATAACTCCAATTTTAGATAGTAGTATTTGGCAATACTGTTCTTCGGATTTAGACCCAATAACTACAATTGGAATATTCTTTTGCAGTAAATTAACACAAAGTTTTTCAAACTTTTCAATTCCCCAACGCTTTTCATTCCAAACGGAATTTGGAGCAAGTATTACAAATTGGTTTTTTTCTAATAAGTTGGTTTCTAAAAAAGTCTCAATAGTTTTTTGTTGAGATTCTAATGAAAAAGTTATTTCTGTATATGGCGTTGGAATGTAGTCGGTAAAACAGTGCAAAAGTTGTAATTGCCGTTGTCGTTCAGTACCAAATTCTGGTCTCTTTGTACGTCGAGAAAAAAACAATGAAAACGAAGATTGTGTAAAGGTAACTTTGTATTGAGCAGGAATCAACAAGGCTAACAAGGAAGAACGAAACGACGAATGTAATGAAATGATGCAATCGATTTTTTCCGTTGAAAGTTGTTTTGCGAAAGTTCGTATTCCCTGTAACCCTTTTTGGGAATTACGTTTGTCAAAAGGAAAAACATGATCAACATCAGTAGAAACAGAAAGTATATCTTCACAAATTGGAGTTGAAACTATGGAGATTTTACACGTTGGGTTCTGTTTTTTTATGGCTTGAGCCACAAACAACGTTAGCGTTGAATCTCCTATAAATGCAGTTTGAATAATCAAAAAATGAGAAAAATCTGTTAGTGCTGGTTTCATTCAATTTGCGACGAAACAACAATAAAAACAATGTTTACATCAGTAAATACTCAGGTTGGTAAGTGCTAAATTTAAAAAAAATGAAAGCTTCGAGTGGTCAAAAGACTGTATAAAGTAAACTCCTTGTCAAAAAAAAATGTATATTATATAGTAAGTTGTAGTGAAAATCTTTATTTTTGAATATGAAACAAAAACTATATAACCATCTGATATTGACAATTTCGACTGTACTTTTGCTTACGTCATTACCATCTTGTGTTCCGGTACTTTTAGACGCATTTGTATTAAACCCATATCAGTTTTATTTAAATGAAGATCAAGATACCCTATCTGCAATAAGTTTGTATAACATGGGAACGCTCAATCAATTTTATAGAACGGGTAACAATGCTTTCGAACTTCAAGAAGAAGGAAAAGTAGCAATGGGATTCTATAAAGATACACAACATTATCTCGATATTACATTACGTCCTTCTGTATTTGACAAAAAAAGTGCAGAAATTTCTTTCCATACACGTTGTGTTTCGGAAAATTATAAAAAAGGGTATGGAATAGAATGCAGATTTACTGAAAACGGATTTGTAGTGTCCGAAGGTGGAACTATCTTTTTTGCAAATCCAGATGTAAAATTGGAAGCCGGACAACAATACCGATTCCGTTTGATAAACGATGGTAAATATATATATGCATATTTAGATTGTGATGTGTTATTCACCAAAAAAACAAAACTTCCTTTAACAGAACAGTTTGTAATTGAACACCGAAAAGGAACAAGTGCATTATATGAAGGAGTTTACTTCAAAAGAGTTGATTCTGATATCGACCCTCTCATTCGTGGTAGAGACTCATTCGATTACGAAGAGTTTTTAGAAGATTTAAAAGGTATAATTAATTGAAATTAAATAATGAAAAAAAGAATAATCATTTCTGGTGCAGGTTTAGTTGGTTCGTTAGTTGCAGTATTGTTGGCAAAAAGAGGACACGATATTACCATAGTTGAGCGAAGAGCTGACATGCGAACTGCTGTAGGATATGGTGGACGATCGATAAACCTTGCTTTGTCAGAACGTGGTTGGAATGCTCTTCACTTGGCAGGAGTTGATTCAAAAATTAAATCCATTGCAATTCCAATGTTTGGTAGAAGGATTCATCATCATGACGGTGGTTCTTCGTTCCAACCGTATGGTAAAGAAGACCAAGCAATTTATTCAGTATCTCGAAAAGAGATTAATGTAGCTTTAATGAATGAAGCAGAAAGTTTACCCAATGTCAAATTTTTATTTGAACATAAAGCAGTAGGCTTTGAACAAAATACTTTAATAACTGAAAATGCAAAAGGTGAAGAAGTTGTTCTTGAAGGTGATGTTATTTTGGGCGCTGATGGAGCTTTTTCTGCAATACGAGAATTGTTACAAAAGACCGATCGATTCGAATATTCGCAGAGCTATATTTCGCAAGGGTATAAAGAACTTACAATTCCTGGTAAAGAATTCTGTTCGTATCAACTTGAACACAATTCACTCCATATTTGGCCTCGACGTGAATTTATGATGATTGCACTTCCAAATACGGATGGTAGTTTTACTTGTACATTGTTCTTAGATTACGAAGGTGAACCGTCGCTACAGTCTTTGGATACCGAAGAGAAAATTAAAACTTTTTTTGAAAAAGAATTTTCCACAGCAATACCATTAATGCCAACCTTAGTAGAAGACTATATGTCAAACCCTACTTCGTCGTTAGTAACTATCCGATGTTTCCCTTGGGTACATCAAAAGAACATTGCTATTATTGGAGATGCTTCTCACGCAATAGTCCCATTTTTTGGGCAAGGAATGAATGCTGGGTTTGAAGATTGTGTAGTTCTGATGGAATGTTTAAATGAATCGAATGAAGACTTTGAAATTGCATTAGATGTGTTCCAACATAGACGAAAACCAGATGCAGATGCAATAGCAGATATGGCATTGACAAATTTTGTAGAAATGAGAGACAAGGTTGCTGATCCTTCATTTCTATTGCGTAAGAGAATAGAGTCAATGCTTCACGAACGCTACCCAGAAAAATTCGTTCCTCAATATTCAATGGTAAGTTTTTCTTCGAAAATACCGTATTCAATTGCATTAGAACGTGGGAAGATTCAAGATTGTTACCTCGATAAAATTCAACAAATTCAAAATATTGAAGAACGTTTAGAAGATGAAGATTTGTGGCTAAAGATAGATAATATTCTATCTTCGTTAGAAACATTTTCCCTTTCTTCTTAACAGAATTAAAATGTAGAAATCTCATAAAAAAAGCTACCTAAATGGTAGCTTTTTTTATAGTCTTTTTCGGTTGAGCAAGTATTTTCTCCATCACGAAAACGTGATCAAGAGCTTCCAAAATAGTGTTAACAGGAATAATCGTAAGATTTTCACGGATAAAAGGGTTTAACTCCATAATGTCTTTCGAATTTTCTTTAGGAATCAAAACAGTTTTAATTCCTACTCGAATTGCTGCAAGTAGTTTTTCATTTAAACCACCAATTGCAAGTATAGAACCACGTAATGTAACTTCACCTGTCATAGCAATATCTCCTCTAACTGATTTCCCCGTAGCTGCAGAAATCAAAGCAACAGTCATAGTAATTCCGGCTGAAGGACCATCTTTAGGCACAGCACCTTCGGGAACGTGAATATGAATCTCTTTTTCTTTCGAAAAATCTTCAGGAACTGAAAGTAATTTTGAATTAGTTCTTACATACGATAGTGCAGCAGTTGCAGATTCTTTCATCACATCGCCAAGTTTCCCAGTTAATGTTAACTTAGCTGCACCCGGCATAATACTAACCTCAATTGGTAAAATATCACCACCAACTGATGTCCACGCTAATCCGGTGGCTACGCCAATTTTTGGTTCTAATTCATTCGACTTGTAATGATATCGAGGAGATTTTAAATATTCTTCTATTGATTTTTCCGAAAGTGAAATGGTTTTATTTTCTAAAAATTTTCTAAACTCAACGGAATCACGTAATGTAACTGCTGGCGTAGGAGCTTCGGAATCATCACTTTTTTTCGTTTTTCTTTTTGTTGAAGTTGGTTTTAGTTTCGTAGTTGCTTCATAGACAATGTCCTTTGCCACTTTGCGAAGTACGGTAGAAATCTCACGTTCTAAATTTCTAACTCCAGATTCTCGTGTATAATGTCGTATAATTGAGAATACGGCGGCTTTTGTAAAAGTAATGGAACTTTTGTCTAATCCAAGTTCTTTTTTAATTTTTGGAATGATATAGTTTGTTGCTATTTGTTCTTTTTCGACATCTAAATAACTTGATAGTTCAATAACTTCCATACGGTCCAACAATGGTGCTGGGATATCGTATTTTACATTGGCAGTACAAATAAAAATAACATCTGAAAGGTCAAAATCGACTTCCAAATAATGATCGTTAAAAGTTTTATTCTGTTCTGGGTCTAGCACTTCTAATAAGGCAGCAGAAGGATCACCACGAAAATCAGATGCAAGTTTGTCCACTTCATCAAGAAGAATTACAGGGTTCTTTGTTCCGGCACGTTTCATTGCTTGAATAATTCTACCGGGCATTGCACCAATATAGGTTTTTCTGTGACCACGAATTTCAGCTTCATCACGAATACCACCTAGAGAAATTCGTACAAATTCACGCCCTAAAGCACGTGCAATCGATGCACCGAGTGAAGTTTTACCAACACCTGGAGGTCCTGAAAGGCAAATAATTTGTCGACGCAGTTGAGGAACAATATTCAAAATCGCTATATATTCTAAAATTCTATCCTTCGGTTTTTCTAAACCAAAATGATCTTCATCTAAAATTTTTTTAACGTGTTCAATATTCAGAACATCTTCAGTGCGTTTAGACCAAGGAAGTGCCGCAATAAGTTCCATATACGACCGCATAACGCTATATTCTGGGGACATTTGCGAAGTTCGTTTTAGCTTGTCGAATTCTTCCAATACTTTTGGTAACACTGTTTCAGGAATATTTGCAGCGTCTATTGCTTCTTTAATGGACGCAAGTTCTGGAGCAGATTCATCATCTTCGCCCAGTTCTTTTTGCAATGCACGAATTTGTTCTTGAATAATGAACTTCTTTTGCGTCCTTTGTAATGATTCGTGAACCTTTGTATCTATCTCGTCTTCAATTTTTTCAACATCAATTTCAGTTTGAAGAATTTGGATCAGCTGCATATATTGGTCTTTGAGACCTTTATGTTCTAAAATTTGTTGTTTTACAGGAACTTTCTGTTGAATATTGGCTGCAGCGTAATACAGCTTGCGAGAAGGGTTGCTAATATTTGAAAATGCAGTAGAAATTTCTGAAGAAACGTGCTTGCTTAGAGAAACATATTCCATAAAAAGTTCTTCAGCGTGTCGGCACAATGCTACAAATTCTTTTTCATTAGTAGGCTCAACTTGAGTAACAATATCAACTTTTGCTTCTAAAAATTCTGTATTTTTTGATTTCGTTTTTATTACTCCATGAACCACACCTTCAACTAAAACTTTAAGTAGGTTATTCGGTAATTTCATTATCTGAAGAATTTTCGCAATAGTTCCAAATTTGTAAATATCATCGAAACCTGGTTCATCTTCTGTAGGGTCTTTTTGAGAGGTAACGAAAATATATTTTTGTCGCTCTAAAGCTGCTAAGGTTGCTTTCAAAGACGAAGGACGCCCTATTAAAACTGGATAAATCATATTTGGGTACAACACTACATCTCGTAATGGAAGTACACATAATTTTTTAGGAATCGATTTTGAAGTTGATAACTCTTCTTTTTCTAAGAGTTCAACTATTGAACGCTCATCTATAATAGCCATAGTGTTTTTTCTTTCGTAAGGACATTGTAAGTGGCAAGTAAGAACGCTTTTTATAGCAAAAAATTGTTCTACAGTTCGAAGCTAATAGAAAAGATATTTTTAAAAATCTTTCGTTTATGTGAAAAAAATTGGTATTTTTGTAAATGTGTTAGTGAACTTTATTCAACGACAGGTTGTTACTGTTTTATGAGGAAATAATATGTTAGAACATTACATACCAATATTTTTGATGATTATTGTTGGCTTAGGCTTCGGAATTGTGAATTTAACAGCAGCCGAATGGTTAGGTCCAAAAAATTCGAACAGTGAAAAAGCTTCAACTTATGAAAGTGGAATGCGTCCAATTCGTTCAGCACACGGACGTTTTTCGGTAAAATTCTACTTAGTAGCAATGTTGTTCATTTTGTTCGATATTGAAATAGTGTTTATGTATCCGTGGGCTGTTCGTTACCAAACCTTAGGTATACCGGGTATGGTTGCAATGGCATTATTTATGATTATCCTTTTTGCTGGGTTTATATATGTTGTTCGTAAAGGAGCGTTAGAATGGGAGTAAACGATATAACTAAAGATGGTTTTTTAACAACTACTGTCGATTTTGCAATTAAATGGGCACAGAGAAATTCTTTATTTCCTATGCCTCTTGGAATTTCTTGTTGCGGCATTGAAATGATGGCTTTTGCATCTTCTCGCTTCGACGTTGCACGGTTCGGATCTGAGGCAATGCGTTTTTCCCCTCGCCAATGCGATTTATTGATTGTTGCAGGAACAGTAACATACAAAATGGCCTCTGTTGTTCGTAAAATTTACGATCAAATGCCTGACCCTAAATGGGTGATTTCAATGGGAGTTTGCGCTTCAACTGGCGGAATGTTTCGTTCGTATTCCGTTGTTCAAGGAATTGACCAATTCTTACCTGTTGATGTCTATGTTTCTGGTTGTCCTCCACGTCCTGAAGCACTGATTAAAGCGTTAATGACTGTTCAAGCAAAAATAGATGGGTATAAACCAACTTTGATAGATATAGAAGGTCATAGAAAAGATGCACTTCGTGTTCCTGAACAAGAGTACATTACTATTGAGTAAACACTTCTGATTTTTGATACAATTAATAAAGCCTTGAATTTCAAGGCTTTATTTGTTTAAGTCAAACTCAAATTTTCTTAGATTCTTACCATTTTAGAATTCCACCAGCCATATTGGTTGCAATAAACCCTTGATCGAGTAAAAATTGAACTGCTGTTGCTGAACGAACACCTGAACGACAATAGACAATTATTTCTTGGTCTTTACAAGAGGTCAATTCATCAACTCTGGTTCGTAACTCACCTAAAGGGATGAATATATTTCCTTCTATATTTCGTTCTGAATGTTCTTCTGGTTGGCGTACATCTAATAGAATTGTGTTAACACCTGATTCTAAACGTTTTTTTACTTCTTCAACTGTTATTGTTGGTACTGACATAGATTTTTCTTTCGTAGTTATAAGTATTATAAAACTTCTAATTTAGCAAATTTTAACATCAATTTCTTTGAACCAACAGAGCGAAATGCTACTTCTACCTGAGCTGATTCACCGCCACCAGAAATTTTCATTATTTTCCCTTCTCCAAACGAACGATGACGAACCATCATTCCAACTGAGTACATTGAATGTTCTTCTAATTGGGAATAATTTTCTTCTGGCATTTCGTTGCTGAAATAGGATGTTGAAGTAACGGTAGTAGCTTTTCTAATCTGAGTAGAAATTGGTCGAGTAGAAGTAAGCGAATGACGTTGTTCGAAGAGTTCTTCTGGAATTTCACTCAAGAATTGAGAAGGACCTGAATAGGTAGAATGCCCATAACGCATTCGTTGCCGTGCAAAACTAATATATAACTTTTTCTTTGCTCGTGTTATACCAACATAAAACAAACGTCGTTCTTCTTCTTTTTCTTTTT
>JBDNFX010000076.1:0-9848 GCA_041689575.1 Kapaibacterium sp. (SeqCode) | reverse complement strand
ATCTTCTGTAGATAAATTTTGTAGTGATTGTGAGCATTCGTCTGCTGTTTGCGAAGATTTACTACAAAGTTCTTGAAGGCTCGGTAATTCGTGATGTCTTAAAAGATGTTCTGCGAGAATTTGTTGTACTGTTTGAATTTGTTGATTCATTTTCTTTCTTTATCACCTTTCACACAACTTCTATGGATAAACATTTTTATTTTCAAGAACTTTCAACAGTTATGCTACTACTGAGTTTCATTTCCGCCCCTTGTGAAGAACGTTTTAGTACTTGAACTTTCCTATTCGATACATAAAGTTGACCCCCTGTTTGAAGTATTTTATTTATCTGTTGAATCATTTCAAAGCTACGTGAAACCGATAGCGAATACACTGAAAAATCTAAAGTACATTTCCAAAATTTTGAAGTAGTATTTTCAAATTCGAATGTTTCATTTGGATACATTGCCAAAATAATTTGTTCTGACAATAGTACATTTCCTTTAAAATCACCTTCCAGAAATATAGAATTAGGATCTATTTGTAAAAGTGAAGCAGAACTTTTGAGATTGTTTACAACAAATTGAATAGTTTCATTGAAATTCATCATTCCAAACCTCCCGTTGGTAAAGGAAAAATTCCAGCCTTAGACTTTTTCCCCTCATTAGGATTCGTAATTCGCCATTGCATCAGCCGTTCGTCAAGTAAATCCCATCGTTTCATTATTAACATCGTTTGTTCTTCCGATGCAATTGCTCCGGATTGTAATAGAGCAAAAATATGAACCAGTTGTGAAATGGTATCTATATACCAAAATGGCGCAACGTCTTCTGAAATTGGTAGGGGAATTCCAGTTTTTGAACGAATGTGAATTGTTGATTGATAAATTAGTTCTTGAAACCGATTTTCGTTTTCGTCTGCGAAAGCAGTAAGGTACACGGGCAACTTACTTCGAATAATTTCATTTGAAACCCACATAGTTTTCCCTTTGTAAATAAACAAAGGTACTACGGTCTGGAATGGCTATTTGGCTATTACTTTCCCTGCCAAAACTTCTGGTTTTGGCGTAGCTTTTAAAGTAGCAATGGATCTATTGTTGTAATACCTTTTGTGGTATCGTTCTACAACAGAAGTAATGTATTCGTTGTTTTTGTCTTTTCGAATTGCAATTCCAAATTCAAATACTGTTGGGTAGTAATCATAGTCTGCCCAAAATTTTGGATTCGATAAAGTTCGTCTAAAAATAGTTTTGTAATCAGAATGAGCCATCCAAATCATAGTAGGTTTTCTTCGAACAAGTGCTTCGTAGCTAAAGCCATTTTTTGCTATTTCTGCGTTATGCAACCCTAATGGATCTACAATTGAAAGTTTCGGGAAATCAGCACCAATAATACCAAATTCCGATGAAGAAACTACTAATGAATCGGGGATTTCACGTAATAATGAATCCATTTGTGTCATTGTTCGCAACCAGAACCGATGATTTCTCTTCAGTGAACTATCTGGTACAGTGCAGTATTCAGCATCAAGTTTTGGAAAATAACGCGGGGTTCTATCTATAGCATGTTTATAATTTTGAATAACATCTCTATTTATCTTCACCCAAATACTGTTTGCAGAAAGGAGTATTAATGATACAAAAAATATAATTATTTTCAACCTGCTTAATCTAAAAATAGTCGGCAGTATTGATAAGGCAAAGAAAAGAATATACGGTGCAACAGGATGGTAATATCGTGACCTATGCCCCATTATTTGAACCACTGTAACTAAATATAGAATCAACAACAGTACAGGTACAAAAAAGACAATTGCTTTTTTGAAATCTGTTTTTTTATAAAACACCAAAATTGTTGAGATTGCAAAAGTAACAGATAGAAAAAAGAAGTGGATAAAAAATCGTTTTGGCCAATTTTCCTCCCTGTAATCTATATAAAATCCTGATTTTTTTGAATAATACGAAAGGGGAAGAATATCACCAAACACAACAAATTTTGCTAATGAATCTACTGTTAGAAGTACTATTGAAGCAAGTACAAACACTCCAGCAATACGTGCAAAGTTCTTTTTTTGGAAAAAGAGAATATAAAGGAATACAAAAACTCCAGCAGGAAGAATATGTTCTGGACGAGTAATAAACACAAGGTAACAAAGTAGAGCGGCAATGATAGATTGTTTCGATTCCCATAACTGGTCCCAATGCAACAATACATACGAAATCAATATCGAATGCATCAAGAAACAGAGCATTGTGTCCATTCCAGTATTGAAATGATAATAGAAATGTTCGCTACATCCAAATAATGCGGCTGAAACACCTATACACAATAACAATTGTCCTTGAAAATATTTGTTTTGTACAATTTTCGATGCTGTGTAACCGAAAACAAATACGGTTGCTAAGGATGGCAACGCTGAAGATACGAACAAGACAACACTATCTCTTGCAAAGAAAAGAACCCATCGTAAAAACGTTACAAATATTACGTGTGTTAGCGATGTAGAACCATATATTTGTCCTTCTCCTATATTCCAAGTGTGTCCATTACCCGCAATAATTTGTTTTGCATATCGCAAGAACATATATGCATCGTCAAATTCACTTGGGAAATTTATATATGCTACATAGCAATAGGCAATAAGCGAAATAAAAATGAGAAAAATGCCAATTACATTTGGAGATTTTTCTAAGTGATTTTTGATAAATTTCAACATACAGAGATATTTGGTTATAGTAACTACACTGCGAATATACAGAAAAGTATGTAGGTACATAACTTGTAAGTTTGAAATTGAAAAGTAAATTCCGAATTTAGAAAATCAAGTATTCATTTATATAGACAACTTTATATGGAATACCTTTCGCTTTTGCAAAAGAAATTGTCATTTTTGTACCAGTACTAAATCCGTCCCAAAATGCAATAAGTTCATCAGAATCATCAATAATTGATTGATTTCTTATTCTCCCAGCAATTTTACCGAGGCTTTTCCAATCGGGGTAATGAATGTGAATGGGGATGTTATGTTCGTTTGCATATTGTTCTGCTAATGCATCTGAACCCTTTGCTCCTCCAGAAACAAATTCTACTGAAAGATCGTCCTTAAGGAGATATTCATCAATGATAGATTTGAAATATGGGTAATCGACAAAGTTACGAGAACCGACAATAGCAATTTTTTTCATAAGTTTACGTACGAACGTGCATTACCATTAGAAAATATGCTAATTTGTAGAGAACCAATAATAATAGGGGCATAAAAGAATGAATGAATTGTTTGTAACCGAGATAGAAGAAATCCGAACCTTGTGCTCATTGGCAAAGTATTCGGTTGCTGAAAGTCTTATCCAAACATTACAAATAAAATATAACGAAGCAAACAACCTCAGTGAGTTTTGTATCCTTCGGTGGCATGAAGCAGAAATAATGATTTATCTTTGTCAATTTGCATATTCGGACGAATTATTATCGTATAAATTGCCATCGGAAATCCCCTCAATTCCGAAAAATTTCGAAGGGTATTATTACTTCGTTCGTTCGTTATTAATCTTCAATACTTCACTGTACGAAGAAGCAGAAAAGAATGTTCAAATTGCTATTTCATTAGTTGAGCCCTACACAACTATTTCAATAGAAGCATTATGTCTTTTGGGAACAATCTTGTTTATGCAGAATAAATTAGAGGATTCAGAATCGGTCTTGACCAATGCATCTGTAGATGCTATTAGTGAAGATTTTTCGTATCTAACTGCACTAACAATGGAAACTATGGGGAATTTTTATTCCTTCAAACGAGATAGTGGGAATGCTTTACGGTTGTATATTCAAGCACTTCAATTTGAAAAAGATATGGAAGGGACAATCCTTTTTAGCAGAATTCATTGCAAATTAGCCCAAATTTATGTCCGTAACAAAGAATATACAAATGCCTTTGAACATATCAAAATTTCTCACTCAAATTTAAGCCCTCAAGATATTCAAACTTCCTTAGAAGTTCGGTATATTTTAGCACAAATTTATTTTGAAACTAAAAATTTCGACAAAATTCCTTCAATTGTCGAATATATGCGATTACAATTACAGTCTTTCCCAAGTATAGAAATGACTGTTAATTTGTTAATGATTGAAGCTCAAACATTTATGGTATTGGAAGATTTTTCGAAAGCACTGAAAAAAACACAAGAAGCACTGACCTTTGCAGATTCTTTACGGTCTAACGAAAAAAAGCTCCATTTATGTTTGATAATACTTTCTGTATATACCAAATCGAACGATATTCAAAACTCTGAACAATACTACCATCAAATTCAAGATTTGTTAGAACAAAAACCCATTGAAAAAACACCGTATTATTATTATGTTTTGTTCCAATATTCCCAACAATTTGGATCACAAGAGTTACAATTTAAAGCATACAAAGATTACAGTACTGCTTGGTTAGAAGTGCATAACAATCACATAATTGAACTTTCAAATTTTTTAGAAATTCAATCCAAAATTTCGCTTCAGTATTCCTTAGATCCATTTACAATGTTCAAAGAAACAATAGAAAGTAGTAACTCACTTCAAGATATTTTTGAACAACCACCATCACCAACTGACCCCAACAAAACAGCCATCATTCACGATTTGATTATATTGGTAGAAGAACCCTTATTACATTTACAACATCTCTTAAACACCTCCCAACATTCTACTTCAACCGTAAATGACGATACTCATTCTTTGATGCTGAAAATCAGTAAATACCTAGAAAAATATGTAACGAATTAAACTTATTGGTTCACATAAATTGTTTAAATTTTTAATTTGGGAAAACAATGAATTTTGATTATAGTATTTTGGGTGCTGGGTATGCTGGTTTATCTGCTGCAGCATTATTAACTCATTATGGTTATTCAGTCTGTGTATTGGAGTCTCACATACACGTTGGTGGGTGTGCCTCCTACTTCAACCGAAAGGAATTCACTTTCGATGTTGGAGCAACTACCTTAAGCGGTTTGCTTCCAAACCAACCATTAGGAAAAATTTTTAATACTATTGGAATTTCACCGAATGTAAAAAAATTAGATCCTGCAATGGTGATTTATTTAGATGATAAAGAAATTATCCGTTACGCACAAAAAGATCAATGGATTCAAGAAACGGAAAAACATTTTAAACCAAAGAATCAACAACGGTTTTGGAATAATTTGTATTCATTAGAAAAAGAAATTTGGAATACTTTAGAACATACGACTCATTTCCCTCCAACCTCACTTAGCGATTTTCTTACTTACTTCCCCCTTATTCGACCCAAAATAATAGGTTTGCTCCCAGGTTTTATTCGTCCCGTAACGACATTACTCGAAAAATATCAATTGTTAGAAGACAAACAGTTTGTTCGTTTTATTGACGAACAATTATTGATAAGTACTCAAAGTAAAAGCGATATAGCTCCATACTTGCCGTCGTCCATTGGTTTGGTCTACCCTTCAGAGACTTATTATCCATTTGGTGGTATGGGTAAACCAGCACAATTATTAGCAGAATACATACTATCTAATAACAATTTGATTAAATTCAAACGAAAAGTAACTTCAATTCAGCAACAGAAAGAAGGGTATTCAATTACGACTTCTAAAGGTGAACAAATTCAAACGAAAGGAATTATTTCCTCTATCCCATTATGGAATATGGAAGCAATTACTACAGATAGAATCCAAAAGTATTTTGAAAAAAAATCTCGTTCATATCCAAAAGGTTGGGGTGCATTTACTATTACTTTTGCAATTGAAGATACTATGGATTTAAAAACTGCGTATTATCAAATACATATACAAGAACCAATCCCATTTTGCTCGTCTGCTTCAATCTTTGTTTCGTTTTCTCTACGTGAAGACCGTGAACGAAGTCCGGAAGGATGGTATTCAGTTACTATATCTACGCATACTATTGCAGAACAATGGTTTGACTTAGACGAAAACGAATATGAATTTCGTAAGGAAGTAGTTACAAAACGTATTCTTCAAGAGTTTGATAAAAGATTTGAGGGATTTAGAAACGCTTCAAAACAATACCTACTTTCCGGTACACCAAAAACGTTTGAATTCTATACTAAAAGATATAATGGGTATGTTGGTGGAATTCCACATACTATAGAACGTCCACTTCCATTTATGATGCCAAACAAAACACCTTTTAAGAATTTTTATATGGTAGGCGATTCAGTCTTCCCAGGACAAGGAACACCCGCTGTAGCCTTAGGCTCTTGGAATACTGTTCAACGAATAATACGTTAGCAGAGACTTTTTTCGATGCATATTCAAATTTTTTGCATATTTGCAAAACAAAGTTTGATTCAAAAATACAACTGATATATATATATTTGCTGTTAAGCCGGATTGAGACAAAGGATTGAGCCTTTAGTTCTTCGAAAGAATGGGCAGGCAATACAAGGGAAGAAGCAGAGGGAAAACTATTCTTAGTAGAGTTCTTAAATGTTATTGGTATTTCTAATAGTAAAGTTTCGACTTTTGAGAAACCAGTAAAGAAACTTGACGATGCTTTTTCACTTCTTATCTGAACACCATTTTCACTCTGTACCTGAAAATATTGTTTCGAAATTAGAAAAATTGTAACAGAATGAAACACGAAAACTACGAAATTCTTAATCTTATTGGTTATGGCTTATCAAAATTCAATGATAATTTTATAGAAGAGTTTGGGTTTAAAACTAAAGCTTCATTTTATGAATATTGTGTTAAAAATGGAATAGCCGACACTGTTGGAACTGTTAAAAATAGAATGGATTTATTTGACCATTTTTTCCCAAACAATGGTAGAAAAGGTTGGTGGCAAAAAGGCAACACATATATACATAGAAAGTATTTAATTGATAGTTTGTTTGGTGGAGAAAATGTAAAAGGATATTCTGATATAGTTAAATTATATCTGAATGAGAATTATAAAATCAAAGATTTAGTTGTAGAAATTAATCCAATTGTGAAATCAAGATTTAAAAAATTACAAGAAACTGGATTAGAAGCTGAATTGTATTTTATGAATAATTTTAATAATATTGACACTTTTAAAAATGGAATTTTAGACGATGCAAGATTATATGGGGATGGTTACGACTTTCAAATTATTGCAAATGGAAAGTCATTTTTAGCCGAAGTAAAAGGAATTCGCGAGAAAAAAGGAAAATTTAGATTAACTGAAAAAGAGCATAAAATGGCGTGCGAATATAAAAGTGATTATGTGGTTACATTAGTGCTTAATTTGAATGATTTACCAGAATTTTTAACTATTGATGATCCGATTAAAAATTTAAAATTTGAAGAAAGAATTATCAAATCAAAAGAAACAAAAGAGTATCATTTAGTTACTGATATATGTTAAAACTTAATATAAAGATATCACTTTTAGAAAACTATTTGAATGACATTCAAGATAATTTTGCAGACAGTTTTAAAACTGACATTTGTTTTTACATTGGCGATTTTAACAATGAAAATTCAAAGTTAAATTTTCTAAATCATTTTTCTTCTCAGGGTGAGATTGAAAACTGGGTTAATACACTTACTTCAAGAATTGTAATGAAATATGATAATGAAAATGAACAGTTAAGTGATTTCATTTATGATTATATTTCGAATAGTTAATTATCCCTAAATGTGACTTAAATACTTTTGTATTGAAAGAACAAAGTATAAGATCTATCAACTTGAAAGATCTATGAAAAATTCACAACCTTTCACAAATGAAGCCAAAAGAATGGAATTCCTTATTGAACTGTACGAAAAATATACAGCTTCGTTGTTTACTACAGTGAAAGAAAAGTAGAAAGTATAAAAGCGTAAAGCCTTTCGAACCTATTTTTACTTGTACCAGGCGTTGGCTTGGCGGTAGGAATCCCCGTTTACTTCTAAGATTTTGAACATTCCTTTGGTGCGGTCTTCGTAGCGAATAAGGTTCGCTTTAGAATCGCCTACGAACATTTCCTTCATTAACTCGTTGTATTCTTTATTGCTGGTAACAAAAACCCTGCCTCCACGTTCGTGTGCGTTTAATACAACTTGTTTAAAGAGACGTGAAGCAATGGAAAAGCCACTATTCATATCATCTATTACCCATACTTGTCCCGGGGCTAAATGCAACGTTGTTGTGAATGTATAACGGTCTGCAAATTGGAAATTAGGTTTTAGACCTTTTCGCATAAAGTGTTTACTGATACCAACGGCAATATGACTTTTGCCAATTCCTGCAGCTCCGTACATATACAAACCCGCACCCATACTTTCATCTTCTAATGCTACAAGGCGTTCTGCAAATTGCAAGAGATTTTCTTGGGACTCATTTTTAGGTGCATAATTATGCAAATGAGAACACAAGTTTTCTAAGGGTAAGGTTGGATTTTGGTCGTAAAACAAAACATCTAATTGAAGTGACTCACGTTCAAAGTCAGTGAGACTTTCAGTCTTAAATTCAATGGTTTTATCGTCGAATAAAGAACATTCAATAGTTGGGTAGTTTCGTAAAAAAGTATTGAGCAGTGCATAGTTTATATGCGACTGCTCAAAGGTATACTTGAATGTATGTTGCATCAATTTTTGAGAATTTAAATAAGGATTTTAACAAATATCCTAAAAATAAAATAGACTATAGAATTTTTTAACTCCAATGCGATAATACGGCTCGAATAACTCCTATAAATTCAAAGGTATCATTTTCAGAAACAGGAATAGGTTGTACACCTTCCGAGCGAGAAACTAACTCAATAGATCCTTTTGAATTTTTTTCGAATATTTTCACTAACAAAACCCCATTCAATAAACAAGCAATTCCACTTCCGTTATTTGGTTGTTTACTTTTGTCAATCAACACAATAGAACCATCGAGTATTCCAGCATCTTGCATAGAATTACCACGTACTTTTAACCCTACAGTGTGTTCTGGGTTTAATCGTAAACCAACAGCTAATTTGACAGTAGAAATAGGTAAATCATCGAAAGAAGAAAGTGAACCTATATTTGCTTTAGCATTAACATCGTACATTGGGATTGAAAGTATTTCACTTACAATCGCTTCGTCAATTTTTAAAGGAGTCTTAGAATCTAACAACCAAAACTTTTTCATTTGGTCTTCGGCTTCTTCTTGCGAAAAAGACATTCTCGGTTTTTCTACTTGCTGAGAATACTGTCGGTTATACTTGGTAGGAATATGCACCAACTCTGCTGTTGAAGTTAACATATTGAAACCGTCGTAACTCTGTTTCTTATGTTTTGTAGTTAACAGGTCATTAGGTTTGAAAGAATTCCTATTTAACAGAAAATCGTATGGTTTCGTATCTAGTTTCTTTTGAGACTTTCCGTACGTTTTATAATCATACGTATCTGTACTTTTATCAAAAGTAGGATCTTTTGTGTCAAATGGTGGTCCAACATTCGTAAGAGATTCTAATTCTTCTAAAGTTCCAAGTTGTTGCGCTTGGTTTCTTGCTCTAAAACCAGCTTGATTGTTAGCTAATGGATATCCATGACCATGCAGAATAAATAATGCTGAAAATCCTGTAGTTCTTTGAATATTATACAAAACCAATTCAGAAGGGAATGTAGTTTTATATCGTTCAAAGGACGCTTGAGAACGGCCCACAATTTTTGCCATTTTAGGGAAGTTAATGTACACTAACCGTATTAATAACAACATTCTATTGTATAAATCCATAGGGGAATTTATGTCAACGTCCTTAACCCAATGATTTTTTTTCGCCATAATACACCTTTTATTTTTAAAATAACTCAGCACGAATATAGTAAAAAATAATCTCACTTCAAAATATTAAATAAATATTGAACCTAAATATTTTTACTTTTTCTTACAATATGT
>JBDNFX010000075.1:0-2968 GCA_041689575.1 Kapaibacterium sp. (SeqCode) | reverse complement strand
TCAGCTCAAATTTGTACTCCTATTACAAGAATAGATAGTGAAGCAGAATATTTAGATAAGAATGTAGTGAAAGTTGTCGTAAATTCAGAAAAAATGGCATTGTATTTTTCAAGATCGCCCATTCCTTTTATCAAGCAATTTTCTACTTCAATTCCACTTTTCAGACACATAGGTCTTTATGCATATAATGAAGAAGTTTTAGAATTTTTTGCAAATTCTAAACAATCATCATTAGAAATAAATGAAAGTTTGGAACAATTACGTCTTTTAGAAGAAGGTTTCACCATTCACTGTTTAGAAACTACTTTTAAATCACATTCTGTGGATGTTCCTACCGACATTGAAACAATTGAGCAGATGATTTCACAATGATACAATCTTAGTTCGTAATCAGAATTTAACAATTGTTGCTATAATATTTGTGTACGTTATTAATTTTCACTAAATTACATTGCTTTATAATTATTTAAATACTATTCTTTTTAAAGGTATACAATGAAAAAACTCTTTCTACTATTAGGTTTTGTTGCCGCTACTGTTTCTGCAGAAGCAATTACAACTCCCAAAAATGAGAGTCAATCTCAAAAATCACGTTCCATTGAAAGATTAACAGAACAAGCACCTGCGAATAACTCACTTTTGTTCAGTAATCAAAAACAAGTTGAAACTCAATCAACTCTTTCTTACACACCAATGGGCTGGGGTGATTTTTCTTCTAATTTTAGTATTGGTGCTAATGTAAGTCCTTTTGTCTACGACCCTTTGACAAAATCGTACCACGTAGCGGGTATGTATAGAACGTTTACAAACAATGTATTCCAAGGTTCAAGAACTCATGTTTATCGTTTGCAAGATGGTAAATTTCTTTGGGATTCAATTCCTATGGTAAACAAACCTGGTGAAACTGGAGCTTTTTATCCTTCTATTGGGGTAATTAATCCTAATAAATCGACAAATGTAGATGAACTTTCTACTATGCTTTGTGCAGCAGCAATTAAACCATCGGGTCCAAATTGGATATTCCAAGGTGGTTTGTTCTTAATGGGCACCCTATCAGGAACTGCTCCTTTTACAAAAGAGTTAATTCTTGATGAAGAATTTCAAAATGTAAATAATACTTTTGGAACTACTCAAGCTTGGCAAATTTCTCGAATTGGTGGTACATCTAACGATGCTGCTAAACCTGCATTATACACTGTAGGTACTTTGTCGCCTGCAACGGGTCAACAATTTGGTTATTATGGTTATTCTGGAATAAATCCTGATGGTTCAGAATTTCAAAATAAAATTCCTGATCAATGGAATATCACAAACTTCAGAGCTTCAACAGCCATTTCAAGTTCTTTTCAAGGACCAATTGAAGTCGATACAGATCTTTTAGGAAATGTATATGCTGCTTGTTTCAATCTTCCAGTTGCGTCTGGGGATGGTTCATTTTCATCTCGAGTACCAATGATTTCCAAATCAAGTAATTATGGTGCTACTTGGTCTGACTTCGTTATTTGTCCAGAAGACAAAATCAAAGAATATGCTGTAGTCAACGGTTATGCCGAATTAGCAACTTCTAGAGTAAGCCCTTACCAAAAAAATGCATTTGTTGTTTATGGTAATGATAAATATTCTTTCTTCTTTAGAGGCGAATTGTTATCTGAATCCTCAACTCCAGGAGAATTAATGGTTGAAAAAGCTTCAATTTTTGAAGCTAAATATGATGCTGGTACTTGGACAATCAACTTAGTAGCAGATTTACGCCAAACAGGTTTAGTAGTTTTTGAACGTGATAATTCAAATACTTCAGCTACTGTATTTGACATAGTTACACATGATTTAGGGAATGAAATTCAAGCCTCAAAAACTAAAGATGGTCAGAATATTATTCTTAAATGGATTGATGTAAATCCAAGTTTAATAGATGTTATTACCCCTCCAGTAACTAATTTCTTTCAAGAAACTTTTAACAACCCTTCAACCGGAATGGACGAAAAAAGATTCGTATCTGTCGATACTGTTGATGTTTCTGATGTCTATGTGAATTATAGACCAGTTGGAAGCAATATTTGGACTAACCCTGTAAACATTACAAATGACAAAATCTGGAATCATTCTACTTGGATTCCTCCAATTGTAGAATCGTTATCAGATATGGCATTGTTGAGCCCAAGGGTACTTTCAACTTTTTCTCCAACTTTTCCTGCTTTACAATTTCAGTCTGTTTCAAATAGAATCACTTTAGGCACAAACTTTAGATACACGTTCTCACGATTTAACTTGTTAACTACTACAGTAAGTGAAGAAAAAGCAATGCCTATCGTTATAGAAAATGTGTATCCTTCAATTGCTACAGACCAAGCTTCAGTCAACTTTACTGCACCTGCTGATGTACATGCTTCTGTTGAAGTATCTAACATTAATGGTGAAGTTGTAAAATCAGTTTTTAATGGTTTAGCAACTAATGGTCAAAATTTATTTGGTTTTGATGTTACTGATATGCCAAACGGTGTATATTTCGTAACAGTTAAAGCTGGTGGAACTGTACAGTCAAGTAAATTTACTGTCTTACGTTAAAATTCCAACACTCATATATTGAAAAGGGGCTTTTGCCACTTTTCTTTGATTATATACTTAAGGAACTATTTATACATGAACAATGTTTTTATATCGTCAATTATAAAAACAAACAATTTTCAATATTATATTAAGGTTTAAGAATGAAAAATATTCTAACTCGATTGTCTCTTTTGGCAATACTATCAATCGGAACTCTCTTTGCTTTTTCTTGTAGTGAAGATCCATTACCAGCAACTCCTACCGCTCAAGTTATGATTGTACATGCTTCTCCGGATGCACCTGCAGTTGATATTAACGTTAACGGTTCAAAAGTAACATCTTCTCCTTTAACCTTTCCAAGTTCTTCAGGTTATTTGTCAATTAATGTATCAAATGGTAATCCAGATATTAAAATTCAAGT
>JBDNFX010000074.1:0-3898 GCA_041689575.1 Kapaibacterium sp. (SeqCode) | reverse complement strand
TAAATATCAGGTCTATAATCGGGATCTTCCCCATACAGAGTAACAGAATCAAAAGCAGTAGATAGTCTTGCCGCCGGCATACCTAAAGAAAGATAGTGGAAACGTTTGTTCGTACGCTCTGGTCCACCTTCACCAGCAAACATTCTCGTAGGGTCTTCCCCTGCTCTTTTAAATGGATAAACACCCGCAGTGTAAGGGAACTCTCCTGGTACATTTTCTTTCATAGACCATTCAACGATTTGTCCCCAATCTTGAAATGTCGGGAAAGAGACTTTGGGTATTTTTGATTGAGATAAAGAGGTTGTATAATTATCAACACTAATTTCTTTTCCACGAACAGTATACGTATATTTTTCACTCTTGTACTGTAATTTTTTTACATTCCAAGAATCTATTATTTCTTTAGTTTCTGGTAACAACTTCATAAGTAACGAAGTGTATAAAGAACGTAAAGTCTGAATACTTTCAGTTTCTTTACCGTTTCTATTTGGTACCAAAGTTGTAGTTTCTTCCGTAAAAGTTGTAGGTGCCATTCTAATTGATTTATTGAAATGAAAATTACGATACGAACACACTATGAAAATTTAATGACGTGTTTTTACCACAACAAATGTATTTGAACGTCTTAATTCACAAAAATACAAAATTCGGAGCTTAAATGCACATTCAACTGCGACCATTTGCTAAAAAGAACTTTTCTTGACCTTACTTTGTTATTAGAGACCTTAATACAGGTAACATTCCTACTTGTTCATAAAAAGTATTCATTTTCCAGATTTTCAATGAAATTTTCTGTTATATTCCTACTCTCTATTATTCTCTTTTTTAACTTTCACCAAAGTACAATTAGTCAAACAAGTATTTTAAAAGGAGTGGTTAAAGATTTAAGCAATGAACCACTTATAGGCGCTAGTGTACTTTTAAATGGAACAAAAAAAGGCGCTCGAAGTGCAAAAGATGGTTCTTTTGAAATTGACAACATTGTCGGTACATCATACAGTCTCGTAGTTCGACTCATAGGATATGAAGAATATCGAGAGCTTATTACTTTTTCTGGCGGTACAGTTGAAGTGACTATAAAACTCAAAGAAAGTTCTATCCTTTTAAATTCTGTTGAAGTAACTTCTTCTCGAAGAGTGCAAAAACAAGACGATACCCGAACAAGTGTAATAACCTTAGATCCAAAAGAAGCGAAATTCAAGGCAGGGGCAGCAGAAGATGTTCTAAGAGCTTTGCAGTCTTTTCCTGGTGTTGTTGCTGCTAATGATTTTTCATCTCAATTGATAATTCGAGGATCAGGACCAGACCAAAATCTAATTCTCTTAGATAATATTGAAGTATTCAATCCGTACCGATTGTACGGATTTATTTCTATGTTTAATCCAGAAACTGTTAGTGGGATTACGCTTATAACCGGTGGTTTTGGTGCAAAGTATTCTGATAGACTTTCTGCAGTTTTAGATGTAACGAATAGAGAAGGTTCGAGAGACAAAGGTTATTTTGCTACTAAAGCAAATATATCGGTTACAAATGCAAATATTGTTACTGAAGGAAAAATACCTGTTTGGAATGGATCTTGGATACTTTCAGGAAGAAGAACATACTACGATTTAATCGTTGGTCCTGTAATAAAAGCAACTGGAGCGGTAGAAGGAGATGTTGCTTTGCCCAATTTTGCCGATGTTCAAGCAAAGATTTCACTTCAACCTACTTCAGAAATCAAATTACTCTTTAATGCTATTTTTTCAAGAGACAATACCGAATTTCTTTCTGCGACAAATCGACCTCAGGCTGACAGTTTTAGCATTATTGATAACTCATATAACGATTTAGTTGGTTCCACTTTAATATTTACCCCTACTAAAGACTTTGTTTCAACAACATCATTTTCTTGGTATAAAAATCGAGGTTCGAATAATTTTGGTGGAATTGGTGGTTCCCAATTGGTAACAGGCGAACAAAACATTTCCCAAGAAGACTTACAACAGTTACAAGATTCACTCCGAAATGCTGGAGTTGATATTCCGGCACTTTTTTCAATTAACGGTAGAACAAATTTTAGTTTTCAAAAATGGTCAATGAAAAATGATCAGGTTTGGAAACTTGGATCAAATACTTTTGAATTCGGTGTGTTAACAGATTGGCTCACAACAGGAGTGGGTTTTGCTTTAGATATTGATCCTCGTTTACGAGCCTTACAAGCGGCAAATCCCCGTTTCCCGCCTTTGCCTGAATCTTTCGATAATAACGTTAGTTATCTCCGATTAGGTTCTTATTTACAAAATTCATTTAAAGCAACAACTGCACTAACGCTTACAGGTGGTTTACGCTTCGATTACTTTGGTTTAATCGACAAAGCCTATCTTTCTCCTCGAACTTCATTTTCTTATGCTGTAGACCCCATTACAACCATACGTGGTGCTTGGGGAGTATATTATCAATCACCTGGCTATGAAAAATTATTTGACCAACAAGTTTTTATAGATTTTACCTCACCTAATTTGCCAAACCTTCGTGCCGAAAGAGCAATGCATACAATTCTAAGTTACGAACGATTACTCACACAAGAATGGCAGTTTAAAGTGGAAGGGTACTACAAATCATTTCATGATTTAATTTTACAAGAAGTATTACAAGGAACTGCCTATTCTGCTGAACGCATACCCGGTGAGGATTCTTCTCAACGATCAGGATGGACAACTCCCGTTGGATCAATTGGAGATTCTGTTACGGTAACTCCTATAAATATTGCTACAGGTTCTGCATACGGAGTAGAATTTATGCTTCAAAAAATTCAATCAATTGGCGAAAACAAACTATACGGCTGGGTATCGTATTCTTTTGCAATTGCTAATAGATTTAGAAATGATTTGATAATTCCATTTAATTTTGACCGCAGGCATACAATTAATCTCGTTGGTGGTTGGAAAGTTTCAGATGCATTCGATGTAAATTTCACTTGGACATTTGGTACAGGCTTCCCATGGACAAGAGCTATTGGAATAAAACCAAGAATTGTTCAAGTAACCGATACTTTGACAGGACAAAAAGTTGCAAAATTGGATCAGGATTGGAAAGGGTTAACCTTTGACGTCGATAGAGGTGGAAACGAAAATCTAAATCAAGCAAGGCTCCCTAATTACCATCGCTTAGATATTCGAGCAACGACGTATGCAAACTGGTTTGGTCAAAAATGGTCGTTTTATTTAGATATTATCAATGTCTATAACAATGTAAATATAATATCCGAAAATTATAGAGTAGACAGAGAGACACTAGATTTGAAAACAAGAGAAGTTGGTATGCTTCCAATTTTACCTACGATAGGATTTAGTTTAGAAATGTAAATTGATTTAAAAATTTAAAAAGCCAATAAGTGATTATTGGCTTTTTAGTTTGTATCGATGATTTAAAATTTACTTCACAGATTCAAGGGCTTTAAACACATCATCGAAATTTGGAGAAACACCTGGGTTATCACCAGTCCAAGTATACACTACTTCATGATTTTTATTCAATACAACCACAGATCTATTTGATACTGTAAATCCTTGAATCCCCAAAAAGTTTTCAAAAGTTGAATCATATTCTTTAGAAGTAGAAACGGTTGGGTCTGAAAGAATTGGGAATGTGATGTTGTTTTTGCTTGCCCAAGCTTTATTAGCAAACGGATTATCTACATTGATTGCAACGACTGTTGCATCAATCGAATTTAATGTTGATATATTATCTTGAAATGTACAAATCTCATCTGAACAAACCCCAGAAAAGGCAGCAGGAACAAATGCTATAACAACCGGTTTGCCAGTAAACTCGTTTAATGAACGTTCATTTAAATCAGTATCTTTTAAGGTGAAATTAGGCGCTTTAGTGCCAATAGGTAATGCCATAAAAATTC
>JBDNFX010000073.1:0-3621 GCA_041689575.1 Kapaibacterium sp. (SeqCode) | reverse complement strand
AATAGCTCAGTTGGTAGAGCGCAACCTTGCCAAGGTTGAAGTCGCGAGTTCGAGTCTCGTTTCCCGCTCAAAATTGTAAAATGTTTTCTTTGTGTTCCATTTTTTAATTTCTACTTGCAGCCTTGTTAAGTTTTTCTTGACAAGGTTTTTTTTCGTTATAATTCTAAGTACATTATGATACAAATGGTATTGAATATATCGGGAGAAGAATATCTTTCTCAACAATTTGTTCCATCGCTTTGGCATCAGTTACAAGAGTATTCAGCATTGCATATTCATTCTGTTTTAGAAGAATCAATTTGTAAGGATATAGTTTCAAAAGTAATCGCGAATAAAGTTCATTGGAATAGTGATTTTGATGGACTTCAATTTTCATTTGGTCAAGCCTATTATCCTCACTTAGAAGCAGGAACTACCGAAGCATACTTTGAAAAAGCGTTATCTTCAGATACTATATTTGAAAGTGCTTTACCTGGTCTGCAAGAGTTTGCGGTCAAAATTATCTCTACGCTTGTAGGTGCCTACGCTCAGCCTCGTGAAGAATGGTCAGGTCCTGGTATACATATTTTTCCAGCAAATGGTTACGCAGCAAAAAATGCTGGAGAGATTCATTTCGATCTCGATGGAATTTGTGATTCCGACAGAGCTGCATTAGCACCAGCAATAACAATCATTGTAATGTTGCAAAAACCTACTGAAGGTGGTGGGTTAAAAGTTTGGAACAAAAAATTTTCTGGAATTTCTGCAAACGAATTAAATCTTGCTGAAACTGAAAGTGAAATACTTAATTATTCTAATGGAGACATCATAATAATTAATAGTTATACACTTCATCAAATTCAACCTTTTATTTCTAAAGAAGATCGGATTTCACTCACAGTTCATTCCGTTTTTAATGGAGAATGTTGGGAGTGTTGGTTTTAACGATTATTAATGTATATTTGTATAGCAGCGTTAACAAATGTTTACCAATAATTATTTTACAAATTATGAAGATAATATTAATAGCAATTTTTGTATATAGTCTATCAATTCTTTTTGCACCTCAAACATCTTTTAGTCAATCTAAAGAAGCAATTAATGAAGTTTCTTCACTTTTCAAAAGTGAAGGTAATAAACTATGTGTTTTATGCACACAATTTGAAGACTCAAAAAATACTAATGAGAAAATTAAAACTTTAGACGATATTTATTTATACTTTGATGGCTTTATGAAAAAAGCTATTGCACTTTCGAAAAAGTACCCCGAACTTGGGGATCTTTCAGATGAATCTTCCGTAACGAAAGATAAAGGATTAAAGTTTTTTGAATGTGTTGAAAAATTTGGTATAATTTTTACATCAATTCTAGAAACCGAACAAAAGGACGAGAAATTTATGAGAGCTTTTGAAGAGTTTTCGAAAAAATGGAAGCCCTTTCTGTTGAATCAGATAAAAGTATAGAATTGAATGATAATTAGAATCGACATCAATTGATTGTAAGCCCTCGTAAATGAGGGTTTTTTTTTCTAAAAATAGAAGGTGATTTTCTATGTTTTTAGAGGGAATGGGAACCTTTTAGGCACAATAACAGTATAAATGGTACTTAACACCAGTTATATAGCTTCATTTTAACTATGCTCCATAAAATTCTTTTCTCGCTATTGTTTGGTATTATCTTCTGTGTTTTCCCATTTATGGGGTACTCACAGTTGCAAGTTTCTGTCGTTTTGCCAATGCAAATGCCAGCAGAAATTAGTGAATGGCAAACGAACCCAACCTTGGTTCAAGTTATAATTACTTCTTTACCAGGCACTCCAGAATATTCTTCTGCCCGATGTGAGTTCGTAATTCGTAATATAGATAATCAGTCCGTAGTAGTTTCAACAAAAACTAAACATCCTGCTCTTCCACGATTTCCAATTTCGATTGGACCGTCAACTCAAATTCGATACGGTAGAGATATAATTCAAGGTTCTTCACTCTTTATAAATCAACAATACGAATCAACTTTCATTTCAACAAATTCAATTCCTGAAGGTAACTACGAATTCTGTTTAGAAATATATGATGACATTTCAAATCAACTTATATATTCTTCTACACAGCAAGGAATTTGTAGTCCATTTATAGTCATTGTACCTGATCCTCCTTCGTTGTTAATACCGACTGATTTAGAAAAAGTATCAAGTAATTTCCCAATTTTTACTTGGACACCCGTTTTAATAGCTGATGGTTCATTAGTAAGGTATAATCTAAAAATTGTCCCAGTTTTTGAAGGACAAAATGCACGATTTGCTTTAGATTATAACGAAACTTTAACCGAAATTAAAGAAATTCTATCTACCTCATACTTATATTCACCAGCTGAAAGACTATTTTCGGTGTATCCTCAAGCAGTTGGATTTGCGTGGCAAGTTCAAGCAATGACATCTCAAGGAAAACCTGCAACCAGGAATAACGGGAAAAGTGAATTGTTTATGTTCTCTTTTCTGAAAGATACTAGTTCAACTTCTGTTACGGACAATTTTCCAGACGATCTAGAAATAGTTACAACGCCGTATGAAGTTCGAAAAAATAGATCAATTCAATTTGGAGAATTTTGGGTTACATTGACGAAAGAAATTGAGTGTGAAACCTGTACTATTAATGAAAAGGGATTTGTATTCATTCCTTTTTTAAACGATTCATTTCCGGTAACTTTACAAAATGTTTCAATTTCAAGAACAAACAATACTGCTTATTCCGCTCTTTCGGGAATAGCATCAAGTTCTAACGAAGTAGTTTCGACTCGAAAAAATGCAATTACAATTGAATTATCTACTTTGAAACTTACTCCAGAATCTGCTACTGCGAATTTAAAAGCTACTTTGAATTGGTTACCTACTGGTTGGATGAGTGGTGAAAATTCATCAACTTTTACAGCTGTTCAAATGATTCCTTCTGGAATAAGGCAATCGTTAAAATTAGAAATACCTTGGAATAGAGAAGGAAATCAAATTGGATTAAATAATTCTTTTTCAGTCAAAGTAGATTCTCTTCACATTGCAATTCATTCTTCTAAATTTGATGTTGAAGGAAGTGCGTCCTTTTGTCCTTCAAAAAATCTAAGTATGGTTGGGAATGCTGAATTTGATTGTACTTCTTCGAGAGTTAAATTAGCAGAAGAAAGAATTTCATTCATACAAGAAAATCTTTCAACACCAATAATAATTACTACAAACCAATCTACTTTCAATGCTATTGGATTTACAGTAGATTTATCCACAATATCTTCTTCTACAATTGGTGAAAATTCTAATGAATGGATAGGAATTCAACTTTTAGATGCAAACGGTGAATTTTTAGTTAAACCTCCATTTGGTAACATTGTACCGTTAAAAGTAACCTCAAAATCTGTAGATGTTCAAACTACTTCTAATTCTTTTGTACATTCTGGTTCATTTCAAATAGATTCATTTTCTTGTTCGTATGGTGGATTCCCTTTGAATATGTTGCCAAGTAAGTTTACTTTGAGCCAAAATCAATCAAGTTCTAAAAGTATCGATGGAACAATTTCTGTTTTAGAGTTGAACAAACCGACTACTTGGACAGATTTTGAAAAAATCCCTGTTGAAATTATTTTAGATAATACATTTACTTT
>JBDNFX010000072.1:0-4126 GCA_041689575.1 Kapaibacterium sp. (SeqCode) | reverse complement strand
TCAAACGAAAATGATTTTTTATCTGGTTCTGTACTCGTTAGCCCAGCTCCATTTAAAGTAGTGTTATTGTAGCGTTCGCTAACTCCACGAACATATAAAGATTTACCACCAACTAAGGTTACTCCAGATACTCTTTTTAAAGCCTGACCTGCATCTGAATCTGGAAGTCTACCAATTTCTTCTTGAGATACTCCATCTGAAACTTGTGAAGCATTTTTTCTTTTGTTTAAGTTTGCGGCTGCGTTGTCGTAACTGCGCTGTGCAGTAACAACTACTTCTTCAGTTGATTTTTTTTCGTAGGGTAGAGAAACATCAAGTTTTGTGGATTTGTCCGTTGTAATCACAACATTTTCTATTTTTTTAGTTTGATAGCCAATATAGGTTACACGAACGGAATATTTTCCAGCAGGAATTTTAGTAATTCTAAATGAACCTTTTACATCAGAATATGCACCTAATTTAGTTCCTTCAATAAGGATAGATGCCCTTGAAAGTGCATCACCATTTTCTAAATCAAATATTTTTCCTTGCAAGACACCATTCTGTGCAGTTAAAGTATAAGTTGTTCCAAAAATAAGAAGTAGAATAAAAAATGTTTGTACAAAACGTAGTTGAGCTAACATAAAAGACCTTAAGTTTTTCAAATTGACTTACAAAACTACTATTTGCAATGTTACCAAATTGTAAACAAATCATTAACTATTAGTATTGTTGTCGTTCTTATTTTTGTGAATTTTCACAAACTCCAATTTCCGACAGTCAGTATGGGAAGCTTCTGTTCTATAATTCTACTATTAAATTTGTAATACTTCACGTTTTTCTCCCCGAACTACCAAAGTTTTGTGAAAGGGATAATCGGCCTAAATTGTCTATTTGTGAAACTTAATTTTACTGTTTTCGTCTTTGTGTTTTTAGTTAGTTTATTACTATTACCCTTAAAAAAGCAATGTCAAAACTATATTTGAATTCACTCCTTGTAATCTTTTTTGCAATTTCATATACTTCATATTCCCAATCAAAAGAAGAATCAAATCAAAGGATTTTCTTAAAAGAAGTTGCTATAGGGGACAACGTTACAAATGTTTCTGCAAAAAAAATAGAAATTGCATTTTCAACAGCATGTTTCCTTGCGAAAGAATATGAAGCAATTTTGCCTAAAACGTTGCTTAATGAATTACAAGAAAAAAAACTGCCTCATTCTGATTATAACGAAATCCAAAAGCATTTCAAAACAATAAATGTTAGTTATGTTGCTAACCTAAGCGTCTTACGTCTTGGAAATGTACTTCGCATTTCTCTTACTATGGATCCAGTAAATGACACTTTAAAATCGAGCACTGGAATTGGGTATAGCTTGTTAACTTATAGAATTGGAAATTCTCACGATTCAATTTTATATGATGTTTCACTACTGGAAAGCATCCAAAAAGCACTAGCTATTGCAGTGAATAAGCCAAAACTTTTTGCAGGGTTAGAAGGGAAATTACAAGTTATTCCATCATCGACATTGGTTGTTGGTGGGATTGTGTTTTTTGGGAATGATTCTTTCCCAAAATGGGATTTGTTTAAAGAAAAAACTGCAGTTTCTTATGATGCAGTAGCTTCAATGTTTTTAGAATTAAAAGATAATAAGAATTTTACGACCTATGATATTGATTCAAGAGACTCTTTATTTGCTATTTTCCACTTATATGGTTTGGAAAATTACCAAGCACCTACAGTGCAAGAAATTAAAGCAATGTATGCAAATGAAGTTACCTATTATGTAACAGGTACTTTTTTTCGGACGAGCGAAGGAGCTGATTTGAAACTGTACTTTTGTTCTGTAAATGGCAAAACGAACAAACTAAATGCTATCTATCAATCATCAGATTTTATTAAAACTGATAGTAATTTAGAGTTTAAATATATTTTAATCAAAACTCTTCAAGATTTGATTCGTCAATATCCTTCATTGTTAGACTCATAATTATATAATGTAAAGTATGGAAATATTTGTTTGTAGAGGTTATTCTGGAAATATTCACCGAATCACAGTGAATGAATATTTACCGTTAGTAGAATTACTACCTGTTTTAGCTCGATCAATTGGGTATTACTCGAGTAATGAAGAAAATTTAGGCTTGTATAATATGTCTAAAGATTTTGAATATCTCGTAGAACAATCACTAAGTTCTTCAAAAACAGATAATGGTGATTTGCTGCTACTTGCCGACGGTGCTGGATGCTACAAAAAGTAAATTATACAGATGGCAAATATTCTGTAGATTGACTTTTCTTAGCTGAAGTTCTGTAAAAATTTAAGAGAATACCAACCATTACTAAGTTTATAACCAGAGAAGTTCCACCTGCACTCATAAACGGTAGGGGTATTCCCATTACAGGGAAAATCCCTATTGCCATTCCTATATTTACTACCATGTGGTAGAAAAACAACATTGATATACCTGCTGCAACTAAAGAAGCAAATCTGTTAGAATCTACAGTTTGCGCCTTCGATGCTATGTTAATTCCTCGAACTACTAGTAAAGTTAACAAACCAATTACCGTAATCCCACCAGCAAACCCAAATTCTTCTGCAGGTACGCAGAATATAAAATCTGTCCATTGTTTAGGAATATATTTCAACTGCGTTTGCGACCCTTGTAAAAACCCTTTGCCGGTTAACCCACCTGAACCAACAGCCATTATTGATTGAATAACATTATAACCTTTACCACGCGGATCTTTGTCGGGATTTAGGAATGTATCAATTCTACTTTTTTGGTGTGGTTGTAAAAATGAATATATCGTATCTGAAGCTAAATTTATAGTCAAAAAGCTTACAACTAACAGAACAGTTATCCATATTTTTCTTCGAAAGAAGAACATAACAATTGTTGCAACTGCAGCAAAACTATAAAAAATAGAATCGTCAAAAAAGGAGAGTATCGCTAATATAGGAAGACATCCAATGTAAAAAAGGACATATAAATCAAAGCCACTCCAAAGGAGTATGCCAAAATATATTACTAAAAAAACTGATGCTGTACCGAAATCTTCAATCAAAATTAACGCAGTAGGCAATGCCACAATTAAAGATACAATTGAAAAATCTCGAAAAGTTGTGATTCGAATACCTCGTTGTGCAAGATACACCCCAACAGCCATAATGGTTGAAAGTTTTGCAAATTCAGATGGTTGGAATGTTATTGGTCCAATAGCTAACCAATTCCGTTGCCCATAGACTTCTTTACCCATAACAATTACTGCAACCAATAAAAGTAAAGATATTCCATAGAAAGCATAACTACTCGATTGAAGTAATCTTTGCGGTAAGTACGCTACAAGTATCATCATAGCTAAACCAATACCCGCAAATATTACTTGTCTGTCAAAATAAACCTTCATTCCAGGTGCAACCGTTGCACTATAAATAGATATAGCTCCAAGAACAACCAAAGCAATTGTAATCAATGCAGTAACTACATCAAAGGAAAATTTTGATTTTCGTTCAATGGAAATTTCTTTGAATTGATTATATTGAATGGTAGAATCAGCCATACTGCTCCCAATGGAAAGGTTCACCAGTTACATATTCAAATGCTTCTTTATACTTGCCTAAAATTCTATCCATAACTTCAACAGGAAGGTTTGGAGCAGGATATTGTTTGTTCCAAGATGTAGTTTCTAAATAATCTCTCAAGACTTGTTTGTCGAAATTATACTGAGCTTTCCCTACTGCATATTCACTTTTAAGCCAATACCGTGAAGAATCCGGCGTAAGAGCTTCATCGATAAGCATTAGAACACCATTTTCCGTTATTCCAAATTCAAATTTTGTGTCGGCAAGAATAATCCCACGTTGTTCAAGATAAGCATTTGCAAAATTGAAGAGTTCTATAGAAACTTTTTTAAGTGTATCAATAATTGGTCCCACTATTTCCTTCGCTTGTTCAAAAGAAATATTCTCATCGTGACCTTCTTCTGCCTTTGTTGCTGGGGTAAATATCGGTTGTGGCAAACGTGAAGATTCTTGCAAGCCTTCTGGAAGAGTAATTCCACATACAGTTGAAGATTCTTTATATTCTTTCCAACCAGAACCCGCTAAAAACCCACGAACTACACATTCAATTGGTAACGGTTT
>JBDNFX010000071.1:0-14643 GCA_041689575.1 Kapaibacterium sp. (SeqCode) | reverse complement strand
TATTTATGAAGAATTAAATGATGTGAATGGCATAGCAACTACGAGTAGTTTTTTAGGAAGCCTTTATATTAAACTTGGGCATTTTGATATTGCATCAAATTATTTATATAGATCATCGGAATTGTTCCGATCAATTCAAAACCAAAGAGGACTTGCAACAACTCTACAAAATTTTGGTGCCATTTATGTTCAAAAGAAACAATTTCATATTGCATTAGAATTTTTAGCTGAAGCTATAGAAAACATTAAAGGTTTTGGCGACAAATACCTTTTTGCTTCTCTTATTTCAGAAACAGGCATAGTATATAGTGCCTTATCAGATCAAGCAACGGCACTTTCGTATTTGAATATAGCCGTAGCTATTTTTAGAGAATCTGGTTCGAGGGAACGAGAAGCAAATACGTTATTTGAATTAGGCAAGGTAAAAAACACCCTAAATCTTTTTGAAGAAGCTATAGAATTTTTCACAAATGCTCTTTCCATACTTAAAGAAATTGGTTCAAACTCTAATGAAGTTGCCATTTGCATAGAATGTGCAAAATCCTTAAAAGCAATTGGTTCTTACACTTCTTCTATTGAAATGTTAGAAAGAGCATTTCTCATAAAAGAAATTGTCCTAAGTCAGGAAAAAGAACGTATCATTTCTGTAATGGAACAACTTCTTCAGATTGAAAAATTTGAACAAGAAAAAGAGTTTTTAACGAAAGAAAACAAAGAACTAGCGGATGCTTTAGATGAGTTAAAAGAAAAAAACGAATCGTTACTTGCAGCGTATGAAGAAATTGAATTGCAACAACATTTAGCATCTAAAACGAATGTTGAATTAGAAAGTGCAAACCAAAAGCTTTTAGATTTAAATGAAGAAAAAAATGAACTTTTGGGAATTGTAGCCCATGATTTGAAAAATATTGCTGGTTCTATTTCTATAAATTCTTCTAATATTCTGAATTACTTTACGGCTATGACTTCAGATAAACTTTTAAGAACTACTCAAGTGATTAAAAAATCATCTGACCACATGCTCGAAGTAATTATCAATCTTTTAGATCAAAACGCTTTGGATACTGGTAAAATGACTTTAGTACGTTCTTCTTTTAACATTGTAACCATTGTTGATGAAACAATTCAGTTGTTCCAAGAACACGCTGATAGAAAAAAAATTACCATTGTTTTTGAGAAATTAGTTTCACATGGTCAAATTTTGACCGATAGAAATAGAATGAAAGACATTGTATCGAATCTTTTATCGAATGCTATCAAATATTCGCCAATAGGAAAAACAGTCTACATTGCTTTAAATAGGGTGGATACTATAATCGATTTATCTTTCAAAGACGAAGGACCCGGATTTACGAAAAAAGACAAAGAAAATCTCTTTAAAAAATATACACGTTTGTCAGCTAAACCAACAGGAGGAGAAAATTCTACAGGCTTAGGCTTAGCAATCACCAAAAGACTTCTTGAAGAAATGGGCGGATCAATATATTTAGATAATGATTACAACGACGGTGCTTTGTTTATAATTAAATTACCAATGGCATAATTTTAAGCTCCTTGACTACTCCCTGCCTTCAACTTCACAACATAAGTATTGTCATACGTCTTTCAACTCGTTGTAAAATAAATGTAAAAACCGAACTTCAAACTTATGATACAAAGAATACTAATTGCCAACCGAGGTGAAATTGCACTTCGAATAATTCGGACGTGCAAAAAAATGGGGATAGAAACAGTTGCCATATACTCTGAAGCTGATACCGAAAGTTTACACACAAAAGAAGCTACAATTGCAATTCCGATTGGTGGATATACTCCCAGAGAAAGTTACTTAATTATCGATAAAATTATCGATGCTGCAAAAAAAAGCAATGCCGATGCAATTCATCCCGGTTATGGTTTCCTTTCTGAAAATGCTCATTTTTCTGAGATAGTTCGAAAAGAAGGATTTATTTTTATTGGTCCAAGCCCAGAAGCAATTCACTTGTTAGGAGATAAAACGCAAGCCAAAGAGCTCGCCCAAAAATGTGGAGTACCTACTTCACCCGGATCAAATGGAGCAATATCGACTATACAAGAGTTACAATCAGTTGTTCATACTATCGGGTTGCCTGTGATGGTGAAAGCAGCCTCTGGAGGTGGAGGTAAAGGTATGCGAGCAGTGTATACGAGGGAAGAATTAGAACCGATGTTTTTAGCAGCGCAGCGTGAAGCCCTAACAGGATTTAATGACGATAGAGTTTTTGTTGAACGATTAATAGTTAATCCTCGACACATTGAGTTTCAAATTTTGGCAGATACTCACGGAAATGTTTTGTTTTTTCCAGAACGTGAATGTTCTATACAACGGAGAAATCAAAAAGTAATCGAAGAATCACCTTCTACTGCTGTTTCACCCGAAACAAGGATGCAATTAGGTGCTGCCGTTCAAGAACTGGTTAAAAATGCTGGTTACACAAGTGCTGGTACTTTAGAATTCTTATTAGATGATAAAGGTTTTTACTTTATGGAGGTGAATACTCGCCTTCAGGTTGAACACCCAGTAACTGAAATGGTTTCTGGTTTAGATTTAGTTGAATGGCAAATTCGCATTGCCAACGGTGAAGTACTTCCATTTTCGCAAGAAGAAGTTTCTATTCCAAAAGGTCATGCTATTGAATGTAGAATCTGTGCAGAAGATGTTTTTAACAACTTTCTACCCGATACTGGCATTGTTAAGGATATTCACCTTCCAGAAGGTGAACATATTCGCAATGAATCAGGATTATATAAAGGGTATGAAGTTTCCGTTCACTACGATCCAATGGTAGCAAAGTTGATAGTTTGGGGTTCTACAAGAGATGAAGCAATTGAACGTTGTTTGCAAGCTCTTTCTCAATATCATCTTGTTGGGTTAAAAACTACTATTCCGTTTTGCCATATTGTTTTGGAATCTGATGATTTTAGAAATGGACGTTGCACAACTTACTATGTTCGAGAAAATTGGAACAACACAATCCCAACTTCTATTCAAAATAAAATAGCAGCAGCAGCAACGTTTGCTCGAACCAATTTAGAAAATAGAAGAAAACCTATTCCTTTAAAAACAGTATGATTACAAAACCAAAAATTCTTGCATTTTCTGGTTCTGCTCGAACCAATTCCTTTAACAAAATGTTAGTAAAAATCGCAGCTCAAGGTTCAGAAGAAGCTGGAGTTGAAGTCTCTTTTTTTGATTTTAAAGACTTTCCAATGTCTTTCTACGATGGAGATTTTGCAGAACAACATTACTTTGACCCAAATGCGAAAAAGTTTAAAGAAATGATTAGAAATCATAATGGGTTTTTAATAGCTTCTCCTGAATTTAACAACTCGTTATCTGGTATATTAAAAAATGCTATCGACTGGGCAACGGTTCCTGAAGAAGGCGAACGTTCTTATGAAGTATTTCGAGGGAAAGTAGCTGGATTACTTAGTTCTTCTCCCGGTTCATTGGGTGGCATTCGTGGATTAGAACATTTACGTTCCATTTTATCGAATATTCAAGTAATGGTAATGCCCGAACAATTTGTCGTTCCGTTTTCAATCAAGGCTTTTAACGAAGATGGGTTATTGGTCAATGAGAATCAAATTATCCAAGCGAAAAATGTTGGCAGACGACTTGCTGAATTAGTCCTTCGATTACATAATTAACTTGTTGTTACGTATTCTTTATATGTGATTCGATTCCATTCGTTGTACTTTTGTAGGTAATTTCTTTAAAATTGCCAAAATTTTATGCAAAAAACTATACTCGTTGTTGACGACGAACAAGACATTGTTGATTTACTTTCTTACAATTTACGTAAAGAAGGTTATATCGTACTAACTGCTACAAATGGAAAGATAGCAGTTGACATTGCAACAGAGTCTATTCCTGATCTCATTATTTTAGATATAATGATGCCTGAATTAGATGGATTAGAAGTTTGTAAAGCATTGAAAAAAAATTCAACAACTTCTAACATTGCAATTATTTTTTTAACTGCAAAAGCAGGTGAAATAGATCAAATTGTAGGTTTAGAATTAGGTGCTGACGACTATATTCAAAAACCTATAAGTCCAAGGGTTTTAATTGCTCGATTAAAGAATATTTTACGACGAAATTCCGAAAAAATTAGAACTGAAACCATTGCAGTTCCTGAAATTATTAATCTTGGGCACTTAGAAATTAATCGTCTCAATTATACTATTAAGGTTGACGGAATAGAATCATTCTTTCCAAAAAAAGAATTTGAACTTTTAGCATTGTTAGCTGTAAATAGAGGAAAGATATTCTCCAGAGAATTATTACTTCAAAAAATCTGGGGTGAGAGTGTCTTTGTAATAGATAGAACAGTTGATGTACATATTTCTAAAATCCGTGAAAAATTGGGTAAATTTGCTCATTTTATTGAAACGGTAAAAGGAGTAGGGTATCGATACAAAGAAACCGAGTAAGAATGTTAGCATCGAATTCAACATTTTCACTACATAAATATTTAAAGAAGCAACTACTTTTATGGGGAGCACTTGTTGTTGTTGTTTCTTTTATTGGGTTAAGCATATTAGTATTGATTAATCAATTTCATTTTCTCCTTGCTCTTTGTATTGTAACTGTTATTGTGATACTATTTTGGAGTTGGGCATTTTACATAACTAACCTTTTTGATAAAAAAATTTCCGAACCTCTACTTAACATCCATACAACCTTAGAAGAAATTTCCGGTGGTGCTTCTCGAAATCGAATCAGTTTAGTTCAAGATAATGGCTCATTAGAAGAACTACAATTAGTAGCGGGTTCAATAAATCGCTTAGCCGATAAATTTACCAAGGATATATTGGATATGAAGCGCTTGGAAAGAGTTCGGTCAGAATTTCTCGGAAATGTTTCCCACGAACTTCGTACCCCTATTTTTGCCATACAAGGGTTTTTAGAAACCTTATTAGATGGTGCATTGGAAGATGAGAAAGTTCGAAAACAATTTGTAGAACGTGCATTTGTAAACGCAGAAAGATTAAGTACTTTACTCACTGATCTTATCGATATTTCCCGTATCGAATCTGGTGAAATGAAATTGAGTCTTCGGTATGTAGATTTAAATGAAGTAATTGCTGAGGTTACATCTACTTTAATTGGTTTGGCTGAATCCACAAATATTACTTTGTCTATATCTTCGAATTCAACCCAATTACGAGCTTTGGTAGATAAAGAAAGATTTTCTCAAGTACTTACAAACCTTATTGAAAACGCTATCAAATACAACAATTCGAATGGTACAGTTACCATTTCTGCCTTTCCAGAGAATGGCTCTGCCATTGTTACTATTACAGATAATGGAATAGGTATAACGGAAGAACACATCGATAGAATTTTTGAACGATTCTATAGAGTCGACAAAGATCGGTCTCGAAGTGTAGGCGGTTCTGGTTTAGGTTTAGCCATTGTAAAACACATAATTGAAGCTCATAAAGCAACAATACACGTTACATCAAAGCTCGGGGAAGGAACTTCCTTTAAAATTTCTTTGCGACAATAATATTTGGTATTGTAAAAATATAAAACTATATTTGTATGTTGTGATAAAAGGATACGTACTTTTATTGCATTGTTGTTCTTTGACAGTTTATATGCAAAAAAGCTTTGCTTTACTTTGGTTTTTACTTCTACTTTGTTTGTTCGTTTCCTGTACTCAACAGAAAACGAGAAGAGTTGACGTATTTTATTACAATGAACCAGACGCAATCCAAAACCTTGATCCTGCCTTAATTTCGTACCGTTCTTCTATATGGGTTGGTACGCAAATTTTTAACGGATTAGTCGAATTGGACTCGTTACTTCAGATTCGTAATTGTATTGCTAGTTCGTGGGATGTGGATACTTCAGGAACCTTATGGACTTTTCAACTTCGTAAAGATGTCTATTTCCATAAACACCCTGCATTTGGAAAAGATTCAACAAGAAAAGTTACTGCGAAAGATTTTCAGTATTCGTTCGAACGGATTTGTAACGGTTCGACAAAGTCTACTGGGCTTTGGGTGTTTTCGGGAACTATTTTCGATGCTAGTGAATATAACCAACGAACGAAAACGAACAATTATACCACTGATTCAATCAAGGGAATAATTGTTCTCAACGATTCGACAATACAATTCAAACTTACGAAGCCGTTTGCATCGTTTTTAGCGATTCTTACTATGCCGTATGGCTGGGTAGTGCCAAAAGAAGTTGTTGAGTATGAACAACAGAATTTTGGATTAAAACCAATTGGTACTGGTCCTTTTTCTTTATCCAATTGGCATTTAGAAATAGATATGCTTCTTGAAAGAAACACCTTGTATTTCAAGGTAGATTCTTTTAACAAGCAACTTCCGTACCTAAATGAAGTTCAAATTTCATTTGTAAAAGATACCAAATCGGAATTTCTTCAATTTACTCGAGGTGAATACGATTTTATAGGTTCAATTGATCCTGTAATTGCTCCTACTATCGTTACAGCAGATGGTAGTTCACTTCGGTCGGAGTATAAAAATTTTACGCTTTTTGAATGCGGCGCTCATTCGGTTGAATACTATGGTATGTTGCTTGACACATCAAACCCAATTGTCAAGAATATTCCACTTTCTTATTCGAAATTAGTCCGCCAAGCACTAAATTTAGCTATCGATAGAGAAAAAATTGTTCGTTATGTTCTTCGAGGTGCCGGTATTCCTGCTTCATATGGAATATTGCCACCTTCTATGCCCGGTTTTTCTCCTTCGGTAAAAGGATATCTGTTCAATCTCGATTCTGCACAAAAACTTTTAACCGCAGCTGGGTTTCCGAATGGAAAAGGATTTCCTCCTTTAACATTACAAATTGGTGCGAACGAACGCTCTGCTTCTGTAGCAGAAGTAGTTCAAGAAAATTGGAAACAACTTGGAATTTCTATTAACATAGTTCAAGTTACTTTTCCAAAACACCTTTCAATGATTCGAAAAGGAGAACTGCCTCTTTGGAGAACTTCTTGGATTGGTGATTATCCTGACCCCGAAAATTTCTTAGCTCTTTTTGCTTCGAAAAATTTTTCGCCGAAAGGACCGAATACAACACACTATTCAAACAGAATGGTCGATTCACTGTTTGAACGTGCGTATTCACCTCTTCTATCTCCTTCAGAACGGTATATTCTCTATAACCGAATTGAAGAACAAGTTTTAGAAGATTCCCCTTGGATTTTTTTGTATTACAACAAAGTCCAATGGGTTGTTCAGCCTTCTGTACGAGGAATGTTCCTCGATGGTTCGAATAGATTACTTTTAGAGAAAGTCTCTAAAATATAACTTATTTACATTTTTAGGAGTAATGCGTGATATCATTCAATCGTTTTCCTTTAGCTGTTGTTATTGCTTTCGTAGTATCTGCCTTAATTAGTACGGGTATTCCACAATATTCTGCTGACGCAGCTTCTTCAAAAACAATAATGTTCGTTAAAAAAGCTAAAAACGGAAAGAAAGCTAAAAAATCTAAATCTAGAAAAAGTAAAACCCTTCGCAACGCTAAAAATTCAACTTGCGATACAAAAACTGGATATCAACTTGCCGTTGAATTAATGAAAAGTAGTTCAACAGATTTATGCCACTTAGCTGGTATTAAACCAGGTGAGAATTGTTCTTCAGGTACATCTATGACCGGTTCTATCAGCGATTCTCGTTCTGAACAACTTGCTGACGAAGGCGAAGAATTAGAAGAATTAGATCAAGAAGATAACGTTCAAGTTGATTTAGAAATGTTTAAAACATTATGGTTATCGTACGTAGATGATTCGAACGATGACGGTACAACCGTTGCTGGAATCCAAAAAAGCGATATGATGGCTGTTATTATGGATTGGTTAGGAACTCGATACCATTTTGGTGGTATGTCTCGCTCTGGAATTGATTGTTCTGCTTTTACACAAATGCTTTTCAATACAACTGCAAAAGTTCTACTACCACGTACGGCTGCTACTCAATACACCGTTGGTACACCTATTAACAGATTAGAAGAAATGGAATTTGGCGATTTAGTATTTTTCAATACTCGTGCAGCTGTTTATGTTTCTCACGTTGGAATTTATTTGGGCGATAACTTATTTGCTCACGCAAGTTCTAAATATGGTGTTACTGTTTCTTCGTTAAAAAGCAACTACTATTCAGCTCGGCTAATTGGCGTTCGCAGGATTACTGAAAAAGATCTTACATCTTTACAGCTTCCATCGAAATCGAAAAACCTTGCTTCTAAATAAAACTCTCTTTTGAAAATATTAGCCTATTCAGATTTGGATAGGCTTTTTTGTTATTACCAACTTATTTTCAAATTTTACTTAAAATTTTAAATTCTTAAGGGTATTGTATATGGATTATTCACCATTATTAGTGAAACTTACCGAATGGCTTTCGCAATTTGGACTAAAGGTTCTTGGAGCAATTGTTATTTGGGTTATAGGTTCTTGGCTTATTAAAACTGCAGTGAAACCGTTTGCTAAAAGTTTTTCTAAATCATTTGAAGACAAAACTCTAACAACTTATTTAGGCACTGGTATTGGAGTGGTTTTAAAGGTTGTGCTTATTGTTGCTCTAATGGGATATTTTGGTGTTGAAACTACTTCCTTTGCAGCTTTATTAGCAGCTTTTGGTATTGCTATCGGTGTTGCTTGGGGTGGATTACTTGCAAATTTTGCAGCTGGTGCTTTTTTGGTGTTCCTACGTCCATTTAAAGTTGGCGATGTCATTTCTGCGGCTGGAATCTCTGGTCAAGTAGAAGAGATTGGATTATTTTCTACGGTTATTAATACTGGCGACAATGTCCGTACTTATGTGGGAAATAACAAAATTTTCTCTGATTCAATTTCTAATTTTTCTGCAAATGATTTCCGAAGAGTTGATTTACTTGCACAGTTAGATCATACTGTAAATTATAAAGATGCAATTGAGTTGTTGAAAAAGAACGTACCAACTGTTCCAAATGTTCTTTCTGAACCACCCGTTGAAGTGTTTATTGTTAATTTTACAGCTCGTGGACCAATATTAGCTGTACGTCCATATTCAAAACCTGAAGATTACATTCAAGTTATAGCCGATACAAATATGATGATTGCCGATTCATTTGGTACAGCTGGATACCCTATTCCTTCAGATCACCAAACTACTTATCAAAAATAAGTTTAAATTCTTGTAATCATATTTGATATCAAAATCCTTTTGTTCAGACGCCCAATTTGGGCGTCCTTTTTTTTGTTTGCACCACACTGGAAATAACCCTTTTGTTCAGACGCCCAATTTGGGCGTCTTTGCGTTAGTATAAAATCTTAAGTTGAAACCGTGGGATGTTTTTATTCCATTTCATCGAAGATACCGACAGTACTTCCATTTTTATCAATTATTCCACGTTGCATTCCGGGAGTGTTGTACGGTAAGGCAATTTCCCCTTTGTTCGTTATGCCAATAATTCCACCAGAACCACCCATTTCTTTTATTTGTTGTAGAATTTCATTTGCAGATTGTTCAAGAGATTCATTCAAATATTTCATCCTTGAAAGAATAGAATATGCAGCAACAGTCCGTAAGAAATATTCGCCGTAGCCGGTTGCTGAAATTGCTCCAAGTGTGTTATCCGCATAAGTTCCAGATCCAATCACTGGGGTGTCGCCTACTCTTCCGGGTCGTTTATTCATTATCCCACCGGTTGAAGTAGCAGAAGCGAGGTTTCCATTACAATCAATAGCAACAGCACCAACAGTTCCAAGAATTACTTTTTGGGCTTTTTTCACCCTTTGTAATTCTGCAATGCTACTGTCGGTTATGAAATAAAAAGGATCCACTATTTCTAAACCTCGTTCTTTTGCAAATTCTACTGCACCTGAACCAGTTAAAAATATATGTTCAGATTGAAGAATTTCTTTAGCTAATAAAATTGGGTTTTTAACTGTTGCAATATTCGATACACATCCAGCATTGAGAGTTGCACCCTCCATAATCGAGGCGTCTAATTCTGGTAAACCACCCCATGTTAAAGCTCCCGACTTTCCCGCATTGAAATATTCAGAATTTTCTAAATGTACAACAGTAGCAACCGTTGAGTCAATCGCAGTGCCACCTTCTTCTAAAATAGTATATCCTATTGAAAGAGCCTCACGCATTGTTAACAAACGTTGAGAATATTCTTCGTTTGACATAGTTATTTTATCGAAATTTCCTGCCCCACCATGGAGTGCAAGTCTTGGTATTGTTTGAGTTTTCATACAAGTATAGTTAAAATAGTTTCTATTTTTTTTAAAAGAAACAATAGCAAAATGTTCAAGACGTTTGTAGTTGAAATATCCTTAGGTGCCGAAAATTTTTTTGGAGAATAGGGAAGCTGGGTGTGAATCCCACGCGGTTGCGCCGCCGTAATGGCAGATGAATTTTTTGTAGCTTTTGTGCAAACCACTAAGTTTTACTTGGGAAGGTTAAAAAATTCAAATGAAGCCTAAGCCGGAAGACCTGCCTACAGGACATCTCATCATACTGTTTAAATAACATACATCTGCGACAACAGATGCGATGAGAGAAGTTCTAGCTCATTTTGAAGTCCGCCTTTCAACAACCTTCTTCAATCTTGTTGGTACAGTATCCAACAAGAACAAGCGACGCTTTCTCTCTCATAAAAACCATCCTTTTTTATGGAGTACTTCTCTATGAAGTGTTTTGCTATACTTTTAAGTTTATTTTTTCTTTCTTTTCTCGATTCTAAATCCCAAACGTATGTAGAAACTGGAAACCAACCATTACAAGTTTTCCAAAAGGGACCCATTGTTCACGTATTTACCAATACAATTGATAAGAACTTCAATGGTGTATTTGATACCGGCGACGATGCAGCCAAGTGGTTTCGCTATTCTGCAGAAACACGCGAAGTACTTGATTCTACTATTTTTCCTTGGGGATCGTTAGGATTTCCATTACGAATTGGAACCGATACTACAGCGAACAAAATTTATGTCCCATTACAAAATTCTATTGCAGAATATGATCTACAAACAGGACTATTGCTTGATTCCTTATTTTTAGAAATTCCAGTACGTTCAGTATTTACAAATGGAAAAGATTTTGGAATAGTTGATAAAAATTCCGCACTTAAAAAAGCGTATAAACTTTCAAAACACACTTCGGGAGATTTTGTTCAACAAGCCATTGGATGTACAATTGATGGTGATTCAACTGCAATTGCTTTTATAAACGAAGGTGCTTTTGGATCGAAAGTTGACGATTCTTACCTAACAATACTATCTAAGAATTACGAACTTACCATTTCCTTAGGAAGAGGAGCAAATCATATTTTGAAATATATGAATAAATTATATATTACAATGAATGGGTCGCACGAAATTGTAGTTTTTGATTTAACAACGAAATTAATTGAGAAAAGAATTTCTACTCAAACAAGTGGTTTTAATGGTCCTCGAGAATCTGTTATTCCTTTACTAAATGATACTATTATATATACGACTACATATACAAACGATGTAAGAATCTTTTCGTTATTTTCTGGTGAATTATTACATACTATTTCAATTCAGAATGGAAAACCTGAATCAATTACTTCTATTGAAGAGACTATTCTCATTACTGTACCTGTCAATTCTGATTTTAGTCCCGCTAAACAATTAATTGTCATAAAAGATACAATTGTTGATAGAACTATTACATTAGTTCGTTGGAACCCAATTTATATTCTTGCGAAAGGAACAGATTATTTTCTCTTTTGTAATAGAGTTGATAAAAACTTTAATTCCATAAAAGATTCAGAAGATTCTGATGCTTGGATTTTAAAATTTCAAACAATACCCTTACCCGGAAATAATGTTGGGCACATGTTAATAGATAGTATTTCATTAGAATGGTCGAACCTTGGATTTCCTGCTCGTTGTAGTTTTGACTCAAAAAAAGAAAAAATCTTTGTTACTTGTAATGACACAGTTCGCAGTTATTCAACTTCAATATTAAAACTTTTAGAAAATGAAGTCACTCCATTTAGAACAAGTTATTTTAGTGAAACTTCACCAAATATATTTGTAGCTGGTATTCGCTCGAAAATAAATTATGCTGTACTGTATTCTCAAACGAAAACTGGAATTTTTCCACAAAGCAGTTCAATTGCACAACTATCTGATAGTACGGAAGTATTTGTTGTGTTGAACGAAGGAAATTTTACTCCCAATGCTGGTGATGGGTCATTAAGTATTTCACATTACGGGAAAACGGAAACTTTTTTAATTGGTTCAAGTGCTAATCATTTTTTTATAGAAAAAGATATCGCATTTGTCACTATGAATGGCTCACACGAAGTAACGTTGTTCGATTTGGTGAAAAGGCAAGTAACAAAAAGGTATCCCATAAATACTACCGGGTTTTCTGGTCCACGTGAATCCATTATGTATGGTGATAAACTATTTACAACTACATATAGTGGTGATATTTATTCGATTAACCTAACTACGAATGAAGTTAAAAACACTATAAAAACAATTGGTATTCCTGAAGGGTTGGCAATTGTTAGAACTGATGGAATGAATTCAATATGGACGACATTAGCTTACAAGGATGAAAATTTTACAATTGATAGTAGAATTCAAATTTTTGAGTTTAAGCAAGATACCACTTTTACGACAGTTGTCGAAAATAGTTCTACATCGAACCAATTATCTATGAATGGATCAATGATTCAGTATAATTCTAATTCAAACAACACTGTAGGAGTAACTATATATTCTATCCAAGGTGAACGATTGTTTTATAGCAACCTTATTCCTAATAGTAGTCAAATTCCCTTCCCTACATTAGGGAGTGGACTGTATATAATTACTGTTACTGATGGAACAAAACTGACTTCGCTACTTTGTAGTGTTGTTCAGTAAATGACTTGGTTATTATACATACTCTTTTCATTTTTAGTTTTGAATTGTTCAGTTTTTGCGAACGATACTTTACAAAAGGGAAAAGTATTTCCAGTAGTAATAAAAGAATCACTAAAAATGGATGTAAAGGGTATGTATTACTTACCAATTTCTTTCATAACTAAAGAAATGTTTCAAATAATTCGCCCACAACAGATTGATGAAGTGCTTTCTATTGTTCCGGGAATTTTCATTCAAAACTACGGAGGGTTAGGTGGTATGAAATCTCTTTCAATACGTGGGACAAGTTCTTCTCAATCTGTTGTGATGCTTGAAGGTATTCGAATGAATTCCGCACAAAATGGTATGATTGATTTAAGTACAATACCAGTTTCATTTTTGGAGTCAATAGAAGTAACTCGAACTGGAGCGTCCGCTCTTTATGGTGCAAATGCAGTAGGTGGTGCAATTAATTTACGAATTTCGAAAGAAAAAATTCCAAATTCGAGTTTTACTCTTGAACGCTCTTCTTTTGATACCTATACTGCTAACGGTACTTTTGGAGTTGGGTTTGATAATGGATATATAAGTACTTCTCTTTCTACAGTTAATAGTAGGGGAAATTATCCATTTTTACATAATGAATTTGGATCAACAACTATTGTTCAAAGAGATAATGGAGATTTCACACAGCATTCAGGTATAGTTCAAGGTAGTTTTTCCCCTTCATTGCAATCTACTATTTCTTCCGTTGTCATAGTAACGGATTCTGATAGAGGTGTCCCTGGTGCTGTAGTTCAAGGTTCTGTTGAATTCAAAAATGCTCGACTTTCTGAACGAAATTATTTTGGTGCTATATTTTATAAACAATCTGTTAACGAGAGTCTTTCAATTTCGTCAAGTATTTGGTCGAGAAATAATAGTTTTCTTTATACTGATCCAGAAGCTACCTTACTTGGTCCAAATGGAATAAGAACACAGTATACTGCATTTGATTTAGGAACAAAATCAACAATCGAAAAAGCATTTCTAAACGGTTCGTCTATTCAAACTGAACTAGAATTGCTCACTACTAATTTAGTTGGTTTTTCTTTACAAGATGCTTCTAACATTCAAACAAGTAGAAATTCAGTGAGTTTTTCTGTTCAATATAGCAGTACAGAATATCTTTTACTGCGTATCCCATTTATGGTTTTTAGTGGATTACGATTTGATTATTTTTCAGATCAGAATAACGCAGTATCTCCACTTGTTTCAATTCAACTGCCTATTTCAACGGAATTTAAAATTCGTACATCGTATAGCTATAACTACCGAGCACCAAGTTTTAACGAATTATATTACTTAAATTATGGAAACAAAAACTTAGTTTCGGAGAGGTCTCACTCACTTACTGTTGGAGTTGAATCCTTACTAAACAAATATTTTAGTAGTTCGATAGATTTTTTCTCACTGAGAACATCGAATTTAATTCTTTCAATTCCAAACTCTCCAGTTTCTTGGTCTGCACAAAACATTGGTACAGTAAACAACTACGGTATAGAGTTTTCTTCAAAAATGTCTCCCATTCCAAGTATTCTTACACTTTCAACCAGCTTAACTTATCAAAATGTAGTAGATATTACAGAAAATTCTCTGACAAATGGACTCAGAGTTCCTTACACACCAAATTTTGTACTTTCAAATTTTATAACTTATTCTGTTGATGAATTTGTTTTAGGAATAACGTATACTCTCACTGGGAACAGATTTT
>JBDNFX010000070.1:0-3523 GCA_041689575.1 Kapaibacterium sp. (SeqCode) | reverse complement strand
TGGTTCAACAACTCTTACATCTTTTGCACCCAATTGCTCCAATAGCATCATTGTTCCATCATTTGTATATCGTGGATCTTCTGAAGAAATAGCGACAACAAAAGTGTCGTCAACAGCCTTTTGAAATCCTTGATCATGCTGAAATGGCATGTGCCATGTTGGTAATTTACAAAGGTAAAATACACCGGCAATAGTTGCAAGAGCTGTACATAATATTGTCAATTCAAAATCTATTGGAACAGAAAATTCCCATCCAAAAAACGGTTTACCACCTATGTTTAACTTATAATCAACTGCACCTGTATAAAACTGTAAGAACAGAGCATTTGTTAGCCCAAAAATAGCTCCTCCAAATGAAATATATGGAAGAATAGTTCTTTTAATTCCCATTGCTCCGTCCAAACCATGTACAGGATATGGAGTAAAAATATCAAATTTTCTAAATCCGGAATCACGAATTTTTTCAGCAGCGTGTAGTAGTGCATTTGGATCTTTAAAGTTACCCATAACTACTGTAGATGTACCTATACTCATATTCTTGTTTTCCTCGATTTAATGTTGTTCGTGTTGATGATGTGGTTGAGCATTTGGTAAAATTGCTTTAATTTCAGATATTGCTATAATAGGAATAAACTTCGAAAACAATAAAAATAAAGTTAAAAATATACCAAAAGTCCCAGCAAATATTGAAACTTCAACCCAAGTTGGTGAGTAATACCCCCAAGAACCAGGTAAGAAATCGTGGTGTAATGATGTAGAAATAATTGTAAATCGTTCGAACCACATTCCTATATTTACAAATATTGATATTATAAACATAAGAGGAATATTTCTTCTTAGTTTCTTAAACCAAAAAACTTGTGGTGAGACTACATTACATGTAAACATTGCCCAATAAGACCAAGCGTAATCACCAGTTGCTCTATTAATAAATACTGATAACTCGTAAGGATTTCCAGAATACCATGCTATAAAAAATTCCATAGTATACGCATACCCAACCATCATACCAGTAGTGAGAATAATTTTATTCATATTCTCAAAGTGTTTTAATGTAATATAGTCTTTTAAATCTAATATTTCTCTTGTGATTATAAGTAAGGTCATAACCATTGCAAAACCAGAGAATACAGCTCCCGCTACGAAGTATGGTGGAAAGATTGTAGTATGCCATCCGGGTAAAACTGATACGGCAAAGTCAAAGGATACAATAGTATGTACTGATAACACTAATGGAGTTGAAATACCTGCTAAAATCATATAGGCAACTTCGTAATGATGACAAGCTCTGTTTGAACCAGTCCAACCAAGTGATGCTATCCAATATGATAATTTTTTAATTGGACCTGAAACATAGTTTCTAATAGTTGCCAAATCAGGAATTAATCCTAGAAACCAAAACAAAGCAGAAACTGTAAAATAAGTACTAACTGCGAACACATCCCAAAGCAATGGAGACCTAAAATTTACCCACATTTGCATTTGATTCGGGTAAGGTAATAACCAATATACTGCTAACCAAGGTCTTCCTGTATGTAATAGTGGAAAAATCAAGGCACAAATAACGGCAAATATTGTCATCGCCTCAGCTGCACGATTAATTGCAGTTCTCCATTTTTGTCTAAACAAATAGAGTATTGCAGAAATCAAAGTTCCAGCATGACCAATTCCAATCCAGAATACAAAATTTGTAATGTCCCAACCCCAACCAACTGGGTTATTTAGTCCCCAAACACCAATCCCAGTAGCGATAGTATACACAATTGTCAATAGACCCCATCCAGCAATTGATGCTGTAGCTCCTATTGCAAGTAGAAATTTCATATTCATAGGAGAATCTGTAATTCCAGCAATCTTATCTGTAATATCGTGTACACTTGGATTTCCGAGTACTAATGGATCTCGCAATTCATCTGACAAAGCAGGAGTATTATCTCCTAATGATTTTTGCTGTAAGTGCGAGACTACTTTTTGATCTTCAATAGCCATTGTAAAAATATCCTTATTTTTTAATTTACTTATTAATGTTTGCTTGATTTATTTTGAGCATCAATAGCATCAGATTGTCCATTTCTAACTCTTGCAAGATAAGATATTGAAGGTCTGGTATTTAGTTCTTGTAATACAAGGAAACTTCTTTCATTTTGTCGTGTAGTTGATACTTTACTCTTAGAATCGTTTAGATCACCAAAAACTATTGCTCCTGTTGGACAAACACTTTGACAAGCAGTTACTACACCCCCATCAGGAACTCTTGAATGTCCTTGATCTTTAGCGTGATATTTTGAAGCATTAATAATTTGGACACGGAAAGTACATTTTTCCATTATACCTCTCATACGAACTGTTACTTCAGGATTAAAGACAAAATCTAATGGAGATCTAGTTTCAGTATGATAGTTTAAAAAGTTAAATCTACGAACTTTATAAGGGCAATTGTTTAAACAATATCTTGTTCCAACACAACGATTATATGTCATTTCATTAAGACCTTCAGGACTATGTGTTGTAGCAGCTACTGGACAAACATTTTCGCAAGGCGCATTTTCACAGTGTTGACACAACATAGGTTGTAAAGAAGTTTGAGGATTTTCTGGATCACCAGAATAATATCTATCTAAACGAATCCATTGCATTTCTCTACCAGTTATTACCTCTTTTTTACCAACTACAGGAATGTTATTCTCAGATTGACAAGCAACAATACAAGCACTACATCCGGTACAAGTATTTAAATCAATAGTCATTCCCCAGCGATGCCCTTTATACTCGTAATTGTCAACAATATTTAAAGGAATTAGAAATTTATCTTTTCCTTTTGTTCCTATATCTGGTGCATGCATTTTCATAGATGCATCAACTTCTTTTTGCCCATTTTTATAAATGTCTAAAGTAAGTTCTTTAACGATATCATTTCTTCTTCCCCCTGGGAAAGTTGGATCATCTAGAGAATGATGTGATTGAGTTGATGCAATTTTTTCTCTTCTTCCAGTTTTTACTACATTCTTAATAGTAAAATAACCAAGTTGAGAATTATCTTTTAATAATTTATAAGCATTAGAACCAATATTTTGTAAAACGATACCACCAGTTAACCTACCATACCCAGTGGTTGTAGATATTACATTATCAGCTTGTCCCGGTTGAATCCAAACCGGAGCTTCTAAATTTCCTGTTTCTGTTTCAATTCTTAAAACTTCATTTTGAGTTACATTTAACTCTTTGGCAGTATTTTGGGAAATAGATAGAACATTCCCCCACGTTACTTTCGTAACTGGATCAGCTAGTTCTTGCAACCAACCATTATTTGCATTTGAACCGTCTACGATAGACAAAGATGGCAAGACACATCCAATGTATTTTGAAGATATTTTTTGCGTTGAAGAAATTGACGTTAACTCTGTTAGATTTGGTTGTACATCAATATCATTTTGAACAACTTGATTAAATATGCCTTCTTTCAAAACAGTTTCCCATTTTGCTTTAAATGTGTCGGGAGATAAACCTAGTCCATTTTCCCAAG
>JBDNFX010000069.1:0-3432 GCA_041689575.1 Kapaibacterium sp. (SeqCode) | reverse complement strand
ATACAACTGTTAAAGACAATATAATAAATATTGGTGAAAGTCAATATCATATTGAAGAAGACTCTACAAACCCTGGACGTTATTTGCTTACCGAAAATGGGAAAACAACTGTTCTCAATGTAAAATACAATTACAATGGAAAAGCCACCGTTTCAATGAATGGATATATGTACGATGTTTCAACATTGAAAACTAATGAGTTTGCACATACCCAAATGTTGCGCGAAAGTGCATCAGCAAACCAAACTATAGTAAAAGTTTCAGCACCAATGCCCGGACTTATAAAAGAAGTATCTGTTAAACAAGGTCAATCTGTACGTAAAGGAGATTCTCTCTACATCCTCGAAGCAATGAAAATGGAAAATATAATCAAATCCCCAATTTCTGGAACTATTACCTCCCTAAACATCACCTCCCACGAAGCCGTCGAAAAAGGCACCCTCCTTTGCATTATCGAACCAATAACTGCTTAAAAAAATAGCTGAAACTTCATAGGCTCTTCATTCTTCTACAAATAAAAAAAGCCCCTGTTAAGTACAAGGGCAAAAACTAGTTGAAGTTATACCTCACTACGGAATAATCCTTATTGTGAATAGCTTCATTACAAACCTATGGATTTGTTTTCTCATTTCCAAGTGAAAACTTTAATTTTTTAAAATATTTTTAAAAAACACCAAAATTGACATACTTTGGCAACAACCATCTTATGAAGTAGAACCCCAAACGTAATAATGAATAAATAAAGAAATTTTTTCACTGTAATTGAATCGATTATTTGTTTTCTTAAACGTTCTGAAGTATATTCGTTTTTATCTCTTCCTACAGAGTGTGTTAAACCTCTAAACGGAGATGATTTCTCACAATGAGATGTACTTTATGGTTTTATTCATAATTTAATTTAGTCCTATGAAAAGAATTGTTGGTCTTGATGTCGGAACGAATTCAATTGGAGTTGCGGTTGTTGAAACTCCTGATACAATTGAACAGTTTGGTGAAGTTGGTTCTATCCAATGGATGGGATCTCGAATTGTCCCAGTGGATACGAAGTATCTCAGTGAATGGGAAGCAGGAAAAAGTACCGATACTAAAGCTGCAGAACGAAGAGTTTTCCGTGGTTCTCGCAGATTAAAACAACGTTACAAATTGCGAAGAAATCGCCTTTTAACAGTTTTAAAAGCATTAGGATGGATTGATGAAGATTTTCCAACTGATTTCAAAAAGGAAACAGAAGCTGTTGCTAATTTCAAAATTAGTACTTACTTACCCGTTTCAAATGAATCACTTCAAGAAGCTGAAAACTTACTTGGCGGAAAATTTTCTGAAGACTGGATTGTCTACTACCTTCGAAAAAAAGGGCTTTCTGAAAAACTTACCTTTGCTGAATTAGGTCGAATTCTCTATGTCTTAAATCAGCGAAGAGGCTTCAAAAGTTCTCGTAAAGATTTGAAAGATGAATCTCTTTCTGAAATAAAGCTGGTTAAAAATGTTAAAATTCATTCTATTACTCCTATTGAAGATAAAAAAGACTTCTTCAGTATTGTGCCGTATCCGATTGATGATTTGCCAGATGGAATTACTTTAAGACCTTGGGAAGAAAAAAGAACTAAAAAACCTGATTGGGAAGAAAAAGAATTTACTTTCTTACTTACTTGGACAAAGACAAAATTATCTGATGGTTCTGTAAAAATCAACCAATTAAAACCACAAATTCCTGGTGAAAACGATTGGGCTTTGAGTGTAACTGCTTTAGACCAACAAATGGGAAATCAATTCCCCGGAGAATACTTCTTTGATAATTTAGTTAAATTGAAGTTGAATTATAAAATTCGTCAATACGCTGTGTATCGAAGTAAGTACAAAGCTGAATTAGAAGCAATTTGGGCTAAACAATGCGAAATAAACCCTGAACTGAAAGCTTTAAATTCAGATACTGCACTTTTGAAAAAAATTGCAAGCAGTCTCTACCCTACTCAATCGAAATTGACCGCTAACAAAGAGAAAGAATTTGCTTCAAAAGGGTTGCTGTATATACTTTCCGATGACATCATTTATTACCAAAGAGAATTAAAATCTCAAAAAAGTTCTATTGAAGAATGTCAGTACGAACGCAACAAAGGTATCGATGGTGCTATGTATGGATTGAAGGTTACTCCTCGTTCTAATCCTTTATTTCAAGAATTTCGGATTTGGCAGAACATTCATAATATTAAAGTTTTTCTCAAAGAATACACCGAACAAAAAGAACTAAAAGGAGAACTTAGAACTTTCAGTAAATTCAACAAGGATGTTTCTTCAAGCTATATCTCTTCGGAAGTCAAAGAAAAGCTTTTTGAAAAATTTGATTCTAAACGAGAAGTTTCTCAAAAAGATGTTTTCGATGTCATAAATAATTGTTTAGATAAAAATGAGCGTATTTCTGAAGATAAATACGCCATCAATATGTTCTTTACTGCCGATAAAAAACTTCCCGGTAACGAAACCAAGTCTTATTTCCGCAACATTTTCAGTAAAGTCGATTTTAAAGAAGAAGGTAACAAACTTTTAAACGATCCTGTAAGACTACAAGCTCTTTGGCTTATTTCTTATTCTATCTCTCTTTCAGATGAAGAAAAATCTAAAAAAGCTATTCGAAAAGCGTTACTTGAAAAAACGAACAAAAGAGGGAAACTAAAGAAAATATACTTCGACCTACCAGAATCTGTAGTTGAAGCTATAGCCAATGCTCCAGAACAAGATGCGAACAAAAAGTACGCTTCTTTTTCTTCAAAAGCTTTGAAAAAAATTCTTCCTGCTATGCGTGTTGGTAAGTTTTGGGATAATTCAATGCTAGATAAACGAGTTGTTGAAAACTTTAATTCTATCAAAGAACGTGAAAAAGCTAAACTTTCTTCTGATGAAAAAATTACCGTTACCGACGATGAAGTTTCTAAGCAAATGTTGAAATCGCTAAAAGGTATCACCTCACCAGAAGGTTTAGCTACCTACCAAGCTTGTTACCTCGCTTACGGTAGACATTCTGAAAAAACAGACTTCAAAAAATATGAAAACGTTGAAGAATTTGAAAAGGAAATTCTTAAAGTTCTTCCAAACAATTCCTTAAACAATCCTATTGTGGAAGGTATCGTTCGTGAAACTCTCTTAGTTGTTCGAGATATTTGGAAACAATTTGGTCCCATTGACGAAATCCATATAGAACTTGCTCGTGATTTGAAACAAAACGCTAAAGAACGTGAGAAAAGGACAGAATCTATAACCAAAAATGAAAAAGCCCGTATTAAGATTAAAGCAATGCTCTTTGAATTATTAAACGGATTTGAACAATTCGACGAAAATGGTAACACTGTTCATACTAACTTTGTAACTCGTCCAAATCCTAATAATCCTACTGACATTAAAAAATTCTCTATTTGGCAAAGTCATTCTAAAATTTCT
>JBDNFX010000068.1:0-5259 GCA_041689575.1 Kapaibacterium sp. (SeqCode) | reverse complement strand
ATAATCATTTTGAAGAATATTAGGTGTTAACTCAAAGCCTAATAACCCATCTTGAATAACAGTTATCACATACCAAACAGAATTTTTTTCAGATCCTAAAATACAAGAGTTAAAAGGAAATTTTTCCTCTATATCTCCAAAACCTGTATACGAATTTACTTGAGTATAAATTCCTTGGCATACAGGAATAGCACTTTTACAATCTTGGTTGTTTTGTGAAAGAGAACTTATTCGTGAAACTATCATCAAACACGAAACTAAAAGTACAAAGTAATAACATCTCATCATTTTTCAGTAATAATAAAACATAACTTTGGCAATATACAAAAAAAAGGTTACAACGTTGTTGTAACCTTTAAAAAGTAGGAATTTTCTTTTCTTAAAAAACAAGACTATTTCAAATCTTGAGCAACAAAAGGAACTAAAGCTAAATGACGAGAGTATTTAATAGCAGTAGAAATTTGGCGTTGTTGAAAAGCATTTAACCCAGTAATTCTCCGAGGAAGAATCTTCCCTTGATCATTAGTGAAGCGGGAAAGGAATTTGCCATCTAAGTAGTCAGCAATTCTTGAACGCCCCATTGGATTGTTTTTCTTTTTATTTTGATTCCGTTTAAAGGGGGAATTTTGATTCCCTCTTCCACCGGGACCACCAGGACCACCGCCCATGGTAGAATTTACGCGAGAATTTTGTAATGGCCTCATCATTGTTGTCCTTTCGAATCTTTAATGTTTTGAGATTTAGAAAAGCGCTTATTGAATCGTTCTACACGCCCTGCTGTATCGACAAGCATTTGGCGACCAGTAAAGAATGGGTGAGATTTTGAATCAATATCTAGAACCACACGGTCATTCTTATAACAAGCACGTGTCCGTAGTACAGATCCGTCTGTCATTTGAATTTCCACAGGCTTGTACTGTGGGTGGATATCTTTTTTCATAAAAGTAATGTATAGTAATTATTTAGTAATGTCTACAGTTTCAACTTCAGATAAATCGTTTATTTTTATAAAACGTTCAACGAAGCGTAATGTTCCGCGTTCAGAATTGTATCCTTTGATAACTTTAATGTTGATGCGTGTATCAGCGGATTTCTTCTTGAATTTATCGCCAAAGGTTTGTGCTTTTGCCATTGTAAGAACCAATAATAAATTAGATTGAACAATATCTATTTTTCGAATAGGATTACAAATATAGATAAAATATTTCTATCTACAAAGTATTTTCTCGAATTTCTTTTGGAAAGTAGTTTGTAGGAACTTTTGTAAAACAATTACCCGTTATTAGTAACGTCAATGTGGTTGTTCAAAATTTTACATATCTTTCAAATTAAAATGTCATATTTTTCAGAAAATCAAACCTTTCCACCTGTTATTAAGTGGTTGCTGATTTCAAATATATCAATTTTTCTTATTTCCTTATTTATAGGGGAATTTAGAATGCTTTCCTTAGTGTTTGGTGGTTTATGGCCACTACAATCTGGAAACTTCTTTCCTTGGCAGTTAATTTCGTATCAATTTATTCACGATGCTAGTGGGTTTACACATATACTCTTTAATATGTTAGCATTATGGATGTTTGGTTCCGAAATGGAACGACATTGGGGATCAAAACGTTTTGTTTTCTATTATTTGCTTTGCGGTATTGGTGCTGGTATTATACATATGATTGTTTCGCCATTCCTAACCGTAAATGGTGCCTACATTCCTACTGTTGGAGCTTCCGGTGCTATTATGGGTGTTCTAATTGGTTATGGTTTTACGTTCCCAAACCGTCCTATTATGATGTTCCCTTTTTTTATTCCGATTCCAGCAAAATATTTTGTTTTAATATATGCTGGTATAGATTTAATTATGGGGCTTACAAATACTCGTTCAGGTATTGCACATTTTGCACATTTGGGTGGAGCTGCAACTGGATATATTTTGTTACTAACGGGTGATAGATTATATTCCTATGTTGAAAAGTTGTTTGCCAAAAAACCGAAAAAGTCAATTCCAAACCATCGTAATGTGGTAAACGCAGAGTGGGTTACTAAAGAAAACCATCAACCTTCTCAACATATTGATATTTCTACGAAAAGTTACACCGTTGATGGAGAAATTGTTACACAACGACAAGTAGACGATATTCTTGAGCGAATTTCTCGATATGGATATCAAAATATTACTGATAAAGAACGAAGAATATTAACCGAAGTAAGTAAAAATCTATAATTGAATCACAACTAACAAGATATATATGAAATCAAATTCTGATTTATTTCCAATAATCGATACGTCAAAACCTATCGAACAGCCTTATGCAGTTCGTCCTTTTCGTCGTAGAATTAGTAGACAAGTTATGGTTGGCTCTGTTGCAGTTGGTGGTAATGCACCAATTAGTGTTCAGACAATGACGAAAACTAAAACCGGCGATGTAGAAGCAACGGTTGCTCAAATTCAGCGTTGCGAAGAAGCTGGTGTTGATATTGTTCGAATTACTATTAACGATTGGGATGCTGCTGAAGGAATTGCACACATTGTAAAGCGGACCACAATCCCCATCGTTGCCGATATCCATTTTAATCATATTTTTGCAATAAAAGCAATTGAAGCAGGTGTTGCCAAAGTAAGAATTAACCCAGGAAATATTGGTTCAAAGGAACGTATTAAGGAAGTATTAACAAAAGCAAAAGAGCGTGGAATTCCTATTCGAATTGGCGTAAATTCTGGTTCTCTCGAAGAAGATATTTTAGCCAAACATGGTTATCCTACACCTGAAGCATTATTTGAAAGTGCAATTAGACACGTAGAAATTGCTGCCGATTATGGATTTGACGATATAGTCATTTCTGTTAAATCTACAGATGTTCGTTTAATGATTGAAGCATATAGAATGTTAGCAGACCGAACAGATTTTCCACTTCACCTTGGTGTAACCGAAGCAGGAACAGCTCGTGTTGGAACTATAAAATCTTCCGTCGGTATAGGAGCCTTACTTGCTGAAGGAATTGGAGATACCATAAGAGTTTCTTTAACTGATGAACCAGAAAAAGAAGTTGAAGTTGGTAAGGAAATTCTACGATCTCTTGGGTTAGCTCAACGTTCAATTGAAATTATTTCTTGTCCTACGTGTGGTAGATTAGAAGTTGATTTATTTAAAATTACCGAAGAGTTAGAATTAGCTCTAAAAGGAATTAAAAAACCTGTTAAAATTGCTCTTTTAGGTTGTGTTGTGAATGGACCTGGCGAAGCTTCTGAAGCAGATATTGGAATTGCTGCTGGAAGAGGAGTTGGTATTTTGTACCGAAAAGGTGTAGTAGTTCGCAGAGTTAAAGAACATGAGATTGTTCAAGCAGTTGTCCAAGAAGTAATGGACTTTCAACCAACCGAAGAATAGGAATATAGTTCACTTAAGTAAAATAGTGTTATATTTGCGATTTAAAAAAAGGAACTATATATTTTATATGTTCCTTTTTCGATAGAAATTGCTCTGTAACATGTTTTAAATTAGATGTTTTCTATCTTGAGTAACTTTCGATGAAATTATATAGCAGAAAAAAACAGAAACTGAAGAATGTATAAATTATTTTCAGACCGTATTCAATACGCAGAATTAGAAGAAGAAATACTAACGTTTTGGGATGAAAATTCTATTTTCAAAAAAACCCTTGAAGAACGGAAAGATAATCCTATATTCAGTTTTTACGAAGGTCCACCAACTGCAAATGGTCGTCCAGGTATCCACCATTTAATGGCTCGATCTATAAAAGATTTAATTTGCCGTTATAAAACAATGCGTGGTTTTAATGTTCCCCGAATTGCTGGATGGGACACTCACGGCTTACCAGTTGAAATTGCAGTTGAAAAAACATTAGGTCTCACTAACAAACCAATGATTGAAAAATTTGGTGTCGACAAATTTAATCAAGCTTGTAAAGATTATGTTTATAACACAATCAACCAACAAGAATACGGGTGGAATGCTTTTACCCGTCGTTCTGGTTATTGGGTCGATATGGATAAAGCCTATGTTACTTGTACCAATGATTATGTTGAATCACTTTGGTGGTCATTAAAAGAATTTTTTGACAAAGGATTGATTTATAAAGGATATAAGGTTATCCCACAATCTCCAACAATTGAAACTCCCTTATCTTCGCACGAACTTTCTCAAGCGTATAAAAAAGTGCGGGACCCGAATTGTTATGTTAAAATCAAGATAGAAAATTCCTTAAAAGAATCAATTATTGGTGCCTCAATTATTGTATGGACTACAACACCTTGGACATTATTTGCCAATGTTGCGCTGGCAATTGGTGAATCAATTGACTATTCATTAGTTAAAAACATACGTAAAGATGGTTCAGAAGAAACATTAGTTTTAGCATCAAGTAGGCTTTCTATTTTAGATGGAACGTATGAAGTTTTAGAAGAATTTTCTGGAAAAGATTTAGTAGGAACTGCTTACGAACAGATTTTTAATGATGTTCAGTTCGACAAAAGGGAATTTCCTCACGTTCTGACTATTTTCCCTGCTGCATTTGTAACAGATTCAGATGGTTCTGGAATTGTCCATATAGCACCAGCTTTTGGACAAGATGATTTTGAGTTCGGTAAATTATATAAATTACCATTCCCACAACCAGTATTACCAAACGGACATTTTACTGATGAAGTAAAAGAGTTTGCTGGTAGAGCAGTGAAAACCTTCACCTATGTTAACAGTACTGAAGAAGGTGCTGATAAAGACATTATTATTTCGCTAAAAAAAGCTGGAAAAATTTATAAATCAGCAATGGATTATGAACATGATTATCCCCATTGTTGGAGAACTGGTAATCCAGTTATCTATTATGCACGAGAATCTTGGTTTATAAAAACTCCAGAATATCGTGAAAAAATGGTTGAACTTAATAAACAAATAACTTGGCAACCTCCCGAAATTGGTGCTGGTCGCTTTGGAAATTGGATTGCAGAGGCTAAAGAGTGGTCTCTTTCTCGAGATAGGTATTGGGGAACCCCATTACCACTTTGGGTATCTGAAGATGGTTCAGATGTATTTGCAGTTGGTTCAATTGAAATGTTGCAAAAAGGAACGTATGTATTTGATGATGGTATAGAATTGCCAGTATCTGAATGCGGTATTGAAGTAGACTTACATCGACCATTTGTAGATAACGTAATTTTCAGAAAAAACAATACCATTTACCGCCGAGTTCACGAAGTGATTGACGTATGGTACGATTCGGGTTCTATGCCATTTGCCAGTATGCATT
>JBDNFX010000067.1:0-9378 GCA_041689575.1 Kapaibacterium sp. (SeqCode) | reverse complement strand
TTCAATTTCATTCCCGTTCACCCCCCGTAGTTCAGGTTTGTTAGGGTTATTAACAACGGCAATACCCGCATATTTTTTCTCGGTGTATAGTAATGCTGAAACAACAACAAAAGAATTTTTTGTAAGAATTTGGTCAGTATTGATACCTACAAGTTTTTGTGTTACAATTGGTTCTGTACTCGTTGGGTATTACTGTATGATTTTATTACAAACAACAACGGAAGAGACTTCCACCATCATATTATCTGTGTTAGTTTTGTCACTACTTCTACTATTTCAGTACCTTGCTTGGTATCAAAATTCAATCAAATCAAAATCAGTATATTTTACAATTGGGCTTGTGGGTTTTTATATGATTTTATTATTACTGCCTGAGGGTATTTGGGGAATATCGGTCATTCAATCGTTTTATGAAATTAGATCGTTAGAATCTAAGTTTTTGTTGGTGATTTTTTCAAGTAGCATTGGAATTGGTTTGATACTAATTGGATGTTTGTATGTTGTTCGAAGATTTGCTAAAATCACATTACCCTTACAGTAAAACAAACATTACGAGAATTTAAGCAATTCTTCTTTGTCTGAAAAATGCAACTTTACTCCCTTAACAATTTGGTGTTCTTCGTGACCTTTTCCAGCTACAAGAATACAATCCCCAAATTCAGAAATTTCCACAGCTTTTTGAATAGCTTCAGCTCTGTTTTCAATCACTTGATACTTTTTAAATCCAGAATCAAAGCCAGTGCAAATATCTTTAATGATATCAGTAGAGTTTTCATCTCTTGGGTTATCATTTGTAACAATAATTATATCTGCAAATTTAGAAGCAATATTGCCCATTTTTGGTCTTTTAGCAACATCTCTGTTACCTCCACAACCGAAAACAAGTATCAACCTACCATTGGGATTACTTTCTTTTGCAGTTACGACCACTTTTTCAAGCGCATCAGGAGTATGTGCATAATCCACAAAAGCTCTGACCCCTTTTGACAACAGAATAGATTCCATTCTACCGGGAGCTGCCGTGATAGATTTGCAAACTTCTGTAAAAAACTTTAAAGGAATATTCGTAAAAATGGTAGAAACAACTAAACATAAAGCCAAGTTTTCTATATTAAATTTACCCACTAAGGTGGAAGAAGAAAAAGTATTGGAATCACTGTTGAATTGAAGGTCGAATGAAATTCCATTGAATGAACTTCCTTCATTAGAAATCAAACTTCTTTCGTATTCTATAACTTCTACTTGTGGAGTTCTTGTAACAAATATTTTTTGGATAGAACTACAATCACTTGACATATATGTTGCCCACGAATCGTTTTCAAAAAAAACTGAAACAGAATTCTTTGGCATCATATCGAATAACATTTTTTTAGCAGATGCATAAGAATCCATTGTTTTATGAAAATCTAAATGATCTTGGGTCAAATTTGTGAACATACTTACCGAAAAATGAAGCCCAAATACACGAAATAGCGACAATGAATGCGAACTAACTTCTATTATGACGGTATCAATACCATATTCCAACATTTGCACTAACAACGCACAAATGTTCGGCGATTCTGGTGTGGTATGAGTAGAAGGTACAAAAACATCAGCGAAGTATATTCCTGTAGTTCCAATAATACCTACATTTTTTCCAGAATGGGTAAGAAGACTTTTTAATAGAAACGAACAAGTAGTTTTCCCGTTAGTACCAGTAATTCCAATTAAAGACAGTTTGGTACTTGGAAAAGAATAATAAGCATTCGAAATTTGTGCAAGTGCTTTTCTTGCATTTTGTACAAGAAGTAAGGTAATGTTTTCAGGCAAGTCAATTGCTAGTTCTGAGACTATAACAACAGCTCCATTTTCAATGGCATTCTGTATAAAAACATCTCCTGATACTTTTTCACCTTGAATTGCTACAAACAAACTTTGTTCCGTTACTAAACGGGAATCATAGAAAACACCTTCTATTTCTATATCTTTAAAATTGACAAAGTTAGAATTCGTTACAGTAGTTACTATTTCAGAAAGTAAACGCATAGATATGTTCCAAGAATTTGTTATTTATTTACAAGAAAATTTACACAAAGAAGGGTTTTTTGATTCAACTGACCAAAAACACTTTTCAGAAACTCCAGCTTCAAACAAGTTAATGGCAATTGAAGTATCTGTAGTTTCTTCAGCGTATAATAAAACTACTTTATCAACATCCCAAATGTTTATAGTATACTTTGTGTTCTCACCAGAACCTCGTGACCATTTAAAAATAGCTTTTGTTGGTTCAGCAACCATACCATACGTAAAGTAGGCAGTAAGATTTACATCATTATTTGTAAAAAGCCAATCTTCTACAGGAACATCTTTTAAGAAAGTTTTTTCACGTTCTTCTGCTGCTTTGTTTATCAACATATCTTTTGCAGTTTTTTGTTTGTTCGAAGAACGAGAAACAGAACCGGAAAGTTTCATATTATCTTGATACGATTGGTTCGAGCTTTTACCAACTTCATTCACTACAAAATCTGCAAATCTTTGAGAAGTTGTCAATTTCACAGAACCAACTGAAGCCGAAAGATCTTTTGCATTAAATGATCCTGATTTTAACAATTCTACATTTCTTCGTGAAGTTGAATGAACCAATGAAACATATCCACCTTCGGAAAGAATTATTTTTGAATCCAAAAACACTTTTTCAGATGGAGTAGCTGGGCTTGTTTTGCCTTTAGTTTCAATTTGAACATTTCCCTTTTTTGCCAATACTCTAAAAACTTCTTGAGAAAACAGCGTTGAAGAAGTTATAAAAAGGAACATTCCGAAAAGAATAAATTTGGTCATTTTTGTTTACTACGAAGATGAATTGAATGATTTTAAAACTTTCTTTGGAGCATTAAACTAAGCTATTCTTAATTTCTTAATACATAATAGCGTATATACAAAACTTTTATTTGAGTTAACAATCCGAAATAGATTTCTAAACCATTTAGGTTTATCATCACTCCCAAAATAGCAAATATTAATGAGAAATCTGCATCGAAATCAAAAGTATCAAAAATCAATAACAAGATAAACATTAGAGATATTGACATTACTATCTGTGTAACCAATGCAAAGGTGTCGTAATATTTTTTGAATTTGTTATATTGATATGTTAGTAATACGACACTAAAATAGGTGAATAATATCACCAAAATAAACGAAAGTATTTTCGGCATTTTGTTAATATATTGTTTTCGCAAAATCATAGAAACTACATTTGCATGAACAACAACTCCATACATATCTGGGTATGTTTTCCCTAAATATTTTTTATTCATTGGAGTAAAGAATGAATCTTCTAATGACCCACTTATTACTTTATAACCTGATTCTGTTGAATAACGATCGTCGACAAAACCTAACAGAACAATTTTATCTTTTAACACTGTTAAATCTGTCTCAGGAGTAATTTGGTCAGAATCAAAGAAATAAAACGAATGATGGTCACCTCGGTAATTAATTACTTCAACTTCATTATTCCTTTGCAACAACACTTCTACCGAGGTTGAATCAAAAAGTTTTGCAACTTCTACAGAAAAATTATTGACTCTTACGCCTTTAACCGTCTGTGAAGGTACAAATCCTCTAATAGTTCGAAACCCTTTATCTTCATCGGAATACATATTCGCAAATCCATGCGATTTTGCAGCAGAATGTACTTCAGGAAAGGATTTCTTTAGAACTTTCCAATCCTTAGTTTCTGATTCAGAATTTTGATCTAAATTCTCAAGTTTTGAAACTATCACTACATTGTTATATTCTTTTATCGTTTGAATTAGTTCTTGATCAACGAATGAATCTTTTCTTTGCCAAAAAAAAGCATCAATTCCAACTACCTTCGGCTGATACAATTGAATTAATCGTATTTGTTCTGCGATTCCTGCTCTTGGTAATGTTCCTATTGAAACGATAACAATATTTGTATCAATTTCTTGATTTGTCCTTAACTTAGAAAACACTAAATCTGTAACTTCGAAATCAGCGAATGTTTCGGAAATTGGATCTATAAAATCCCATTCTCCCCAAGGAATAACAGCCAATAACAAGAATGCAACAGCTGTAAAGACCATTGCACCCAAATGTTGCCACGAAAAAAAAATCAAATTCTTCTTTTGTTTAGAATCGAATGAATGCTTTTTAGAAATTTTGGGAACTTCCTGGTTTGGGTTGTCTTGCATCTATCGTCGAATTAAATGTTGTTGAGTTACTGAAATCATTTTAAGTCGAATTCCAATATAGGTAAAGGTAATTCCCATAATTACTATGAGAACTGAACTGAATTTAGGTAATATATGATAATAGATTTCTATTAGATTTGAATTAATGTTTTTGTTAGAAATTTGCATCCCTTGATTAACTGAAAAGTATGCTGAAATACTTAGCAATAACAATAAAATTGCTACAATCATAAATGAACTTGCTGCGAAAGAAAGGAATTGCCGTAATTCCACAACTAATTTAGAAGTAAATCCAAAGCTAATTGAATACCCTAAAAACCATAACATAAACAAATAGCTTTCAAGCGATCCAGTTAAAAATATCGAAAGAATTAGAAGGGAAACTTCGAACAATGCTTCAAAGTGCCAAACTGTGTATCTTGGCGGTAGTGAATGAAATAAAGAAGAGGATATGGACAAAATTGAAATGAACAAAAGAATAACTGTTACCGATGAAATCCCAAAGAAAATTTGAGACATCGGTAAGATTGGAAGGATTGCAAGGACAATGCCCTTCATAAAAACTATCCACCAGTTTCTGAAGAGTCTTGCTCCCATAACTACTCCATTAATGTTCTTGTTTTGTAAGCAAATCTATTGTTCCTTTTACTTGAAACAACGATCTGGCAATATCAGATTGTTCAGCAATTTTTAGATTGTATCGCGTGGATTCTTCAGCAATTTCTGCAAGATACCTTGTTCTGTCTGGAGGTATAATATATATTTTTTCACTCATTTGATTTGTAGCCGCAAAATGAGAATCATAACGATTTGAAAATTTTTCATTTAAAAGCGAAACAATCGCTTTGTATAATGTGTTTGTTCCGGGGTCGTTAAATTGAGAAGCTATAGTTCCAAATATTGGCATTGTTTCCTTATCAACAGTCCAAAGCCCTCTGCTACGTTGATATTGCTTTTTCACATCTCGCAGAGAATCTAAGGCACCTCGTTTGTCGAACTTATTTATAGCTACAATATCTGCATAATCAATCATATCTATTTTTTCTAATTGACTTGCAGCACCGTATTCTGGAGTCATAACATACATTGCTACATCGGCAATGGAAGTAATTTCAGAATCAGATTGACCAATTCCTGCAGTTTCTACAATTATTAAGTCATATCCTGCTAATTGCAAAACACTTAGTGAATCTTGTACATTTTTATTTAATGCAATATTTGCTTGTCTTGTTGCAAATGAACGCATAAATACTCGATCACTTGAAACTGAATTCATTCGAATTCTATCACCTAACAATGCTCCACCAGTTTTACGTTTCGATGGATCAACCGAAAAAATAGCGATTGTTTTTGAAGGGAAATCTTCCAAAAATCGCCATATAATTTCATCGGTTAAAGAAGATTTACCAGCACCACCGGTACCTGTAATTCCAAGTATTGGAGCATTGACGGTATCTCGTTTTTGTTGATCAAAAGTATCTTTTGTTAATGTGCCTTTTTCAATTTGTGTAATTGCACTAGCAATTGCAGCTGGGTTTTTATTTCTAATTTCGTTGAACAATATTGATGAATCAACAATTGGTGTGTCAAAATCCGATTCTTCTACCAGATAATTAATCATACCTTGCAATCCCATTCCCCTTCCATCATCAGGAGAAAAGATTTTTGCGATTCCATATAATTGTAAGTCTTCTATTTCAGATGGTAAAATTGTTCCTCCTCCACCGCCGAAAATTTTAATATGTCCTGCTTGTCTTTCGTTCAACAAATCATACATATACTTGAAAAATTCTGTATGCCCACCTTGGTAACTTGTGATAGCTACGGCTTGTGCATCTTCTTGTATTGCACAAGAAACTATATCACCTACTGAACGGTTATGACCTAAATGTATAACTTCTACTCCAGTAGATTGAATAATTCTACGCATAATATTTATTGCTGCGTCGTGTCCGTCGAACAAAGATGCTGCAGTTACTATTCGTACCGTTTTTGATGGTTTATAGGGTTGTGTTTGTAAATTCATTTACTATAACAAAAAATTTTGTTGTGTGATAATATTTTACCATATTATACAAAAGTACAAAAAAATAGTTTAAGGCAACATATGTCATTTTCCATATCACCTGTTCAGAACTCTAAAGATACCCTTCGCTTTATCAAATCTCAATGGAATTTTTACCGGAACGATCCTAATTGGGTTCCTCCATTAATTATGGATAGAAAAAAACTTTTAGACACAAAGGGGAATCCACTCTACAAACATAGTCAAATTCAGTGCTTTTTGGCAATAGAAAATGGGGAAGTAATAGGGAGAATAGCCGCTATCTATAATGGTAATCATATTGCGGTACATAACGATGGTGTTGGTTTTTTTGGATTTTTCGAATGTATCAACAATCAAGAAGTTGCAAATGAATTGATGAAGGTTGCAACCGAATGGGTAAAAGCGAAAGGATGTACCAGTATTAGAGGTCCTGTAAACCCAACTTTAAATGACGAAACAGGTCTTTTGGTTGAAGGATATGATTCGGCTCCAATAATCCTTATGTGTTACAACCCACCGTATTACGAAGAATTACTGCTTACTTCAGGTCTGCAAAAAGTAAAAGATTTATATGCCTATTATATAAATTTTGAAACCTTTATGACCGAAAAAATGATTAGAGTTCAAGGATTGATTCGTGAACGAAAGGGAATTACTATTCGGAAAATTGACCTTAAAAACAAGGTTCAATTTAAAAAAGATGTTGAGTTTTTACGTGATATTTACAACAATGCTTGGTAACCTAATTGGGGTTTCGTTCGAATGACCGATGATGAATTCGATTACCTCGCGAACGATCTTAAACAAATTGCGAATCCTAATTTAATTTTGTTAGCAGAAGTAAAAGGGAAACCAGCTGGTTTTGTGGTTGGGCTACCAAATGTGAACGATGCTCTGAAACATAATTCTTCTGGTGGTTTAATTACTGGTAATTGGCACCTTCTTACCAAATTAAAAAAATCAAATTGGGGACGACTCCCTATAATGGGAGTGCTCCCTGAATTTCAGAAAACTGGACTCGATGCAGTTTTGTATCACGATATAGGTGTTGAAACAAAGAAACTAAATATACTCCACTGGGAAGCCTCTTGGATATTAGAAGACAATGTTATGATGAACCGCGCTATGACCGAATCGATGAACGGAAAACGCTACAAAACATATCGTTTGTACGAAAAGACAATTTAATTTTAAAAAATTACTTCTATGCTAAACACCAAAATATTAAAAACTTCTTTAGCAAGCGTATACTCACTTTACATTACAAAAGCTACAAAAAAAGGTGGAACAAAAGAAGAACTTTGGGACATTTTTTCTTAATATCTTCTTTTAAATACTTACAGAAGGTGAATTATGTCAATCCAATTACTGAATTTTTTGAATGGGAACAACACTGGTGGTTTACATTCTTACTTGCAAAATGTTTCTCCCGTAAAACAACCAACAATATGTTGATATCCTTCCGCCTGTAAAGACTTCAGATCATTACTGTATTTAAGTCCTGCATATTAGAAGCTTTCTCCTGCATTGCAACCTGAAACAACATTTCCAGATCTGTTCATTTTCACGGATTATTACCCGTGGTCGAGTTCAGATTTTTTAGACAATGCTCTCCTCTTCGAAGATGCAAATACAAGTATAGTAGTAGAAAAAATTGAACGATTACCCAATCTTCATACAGCATTAGACGCAGGGATTGTAGATTTTCCTAGAGTTGAGGAACACACAAATATGGTAGTATTTTTAGAACTAAAAGTAACTTCTGAACAATTAGGCGATTTCAATGTTCCTGTTATTTATGCATTTGTTGAAAATGAAGCTTTTTGTTCCAAAGTGCTTTTAGAAAACCAAGCTGAAATTAGTCATAAAGTCAGAGTCAGGTATGGAGGAGGATGCGGAGGTGGTGGAAATTGTCGAGGAACTTGGATTAATAATGTTTTACATAAGCTCAATTGTAAAATCTTAGTTACAGATACAACTGAATTAAACCCGGTTCTTTTAGAGACAAACTCAGAAAACAATAGTGATTTTAGTAGAGACGAGTTAGCTGTTAAACTTTACCCAAATCTTGCTTATGATGAAAAAAAAGTTGAGTTTAGTGATGTTAGAACTTTAGAAGGTCACTTATGGTCAAACCATGGTGATGTAACTTGGAATGTAATTAATCATTCTTAAATCAGTTTCAAAATTGGTTTAATTTAATTGTTAGCCTCACTCTTTATATTTGAGTGGGGCATTTTAAAACCTGATTGTCATTCTTCACTTTAGTTACTCTTGTAAGGTTATGTTCTTTATTTAGGGACAAATCTATCGATTTCCCTTCCATCACAATAAAGAGTGTACGAATTAGTTTATAGAAATGCACTGTTTTTCCTTATTCACTTTAAAATTATGCATAGAATTTTTCTTGTCGTATTTATACTTTGTTCGTATAATCTTGTCTTTTCACAAAAGATGCTCATTCCAATGGACTTGTCACAGACCGACCACTTAAAAGCGTATGGTGTTGCCTATAATTCTTTAGCAAGAGATTTAAAAGTCGATTGGCTTTTAAATTACCGTGGTGGTTCTTTTATGTTGGATTATGACGAATTACTTGCTTCTGAATGCCGATTAAAGAATGTATTTTTTACTCAAATCAACGGATCAGAGGCAGCTTCAATTTACGCTGAAGTGCAAGGTGAAGAATCGAATATGGATGTAGCTCGGTTAGAAAAACAACCGAAAATTGCAGTATATTCTCCTCCGGGTGCTTTGCCTTGGGATGATGCAGTAACCTTAGCAATGAAGTATGCAGAAGTTCCTTATGACAAAATATGGGACGAAGAAGTAGAGGCTGGGAAGTTAAAAGATTACGATTGGTTACATTTGCATCACGAAGATTTTACTGGTCAATACGGTAAATTTTACGTTCAATTTGCGAATTCTCCTTGGTATATTCAACAAGTAAATTTATTAGAAACAACGGCAAAAAAACTTGGGTATTCTAAAGTTTCCGATATGAAAAAATCGGTTGTAGAAAAAATCAGAACCTTTATTGCCGATGGTGGTTTTATGTTTGCAATGTGTACTGCTACCGATACGTACGATATTGCATTGGCAACAGCTGGAGTTGATATTTGCGATCAAATT
>JBDNFX010000066.1:0-14841 GCA_041689575.1 Kapaibacterium sp. (SeqCode) | reverse complement strand
TAAAGTTTTTGTCCATCATCTTCATCAATCGTTCGGTATGAGTGTCCATTCCTTCTTTACCTTGAACCAATGTTGCGGGTGAATTCACTAATCTCATTGAAACAACTACATCTTCAATTGAATCTTTTAATATTTCTTTAAACTTCGAAAGTACATCGCCTTGTTGTTGTTCAGTTATTGGATCCTTTTCTTCGGCATCATTTTTATCATTTGATTTAATCTCTGCTTTTTCAATTGTTTCTAACTTTTTACCTTCATATTCAAAAATATACGGCACGGTAAAAATATCACTAGGATCGGTTAAGAGCAATACTTCAATATTTTGTTTTTTAAAATATTCAAGTTTCGGACTATTGAAAAGAGTTTCTCTGTTGTCACCACTGATATAGTAAATTGACTGCTGATCAGGATCCATTCTTGATATATACTCTTTTAAAGAAGAAAGTGTCCCCTTTTCTGTTCGGGTAGTTTCGTATCGCAGTAAGTGAGTCAAACGGTCTTTGTTTGTAAAATCAGAATTTATTCCTAATTTGAATAATTGACCAAAGTTTTTCAAGAATTTTTCATATTTCGTAGGCTCAGAACTTGCCCATTCTTCAAATAATGACAATATCTTTCCAACTAATATTGTTTTAATTTTAGACATCACAGGGCTTGATTGCGTTACTTCTCGAGAAATATTTAAAGGTAAATCGGGTGAGTCTACAACTCCACGAATGAATCGTAAGTAATCGGGCAATAAATCTTTACAATTTTCTTGAATTAGAACTTTGTTTGAATATAAATTCAAACTTTTTTGATCTTCTTCACGTAAAAAATTAGCTGGTGCAGTTGCTGGAATAAAGAGAACTGAACGACATTCAATAACTCCTTCGACATTAAAATGAATATACCCCATTGGGTCTTCATAATCGTGAGTTAAGAATTTATAAAATTCATTACGTTCTTCTTCAGTTACGCTGTCTGCAGAACGTTGCCATAATGCAGTAACAGTATTCACCTGTGTATCATTTACAAAAATTGGGAATTCTACGAAATTAGAATACTTTTCAATTATAGACTTAATTTTATATTCTTCAACTAAATCTTTGAATTCTTCTTTTAAGGTGAAAGTAATTTTTGTTCCACGAGTTTCTCGCTCAGAGGTTCCAATAGAATAAGAGCCTTCTCCATTTGAAATCCATTGTTGCGCTTCTGAATTTTCGTCATAATGCAAAGTATCTACTGTAACTTCATCTGTTACCATAAAAACTGAATAGAACCCAACTCCAAATTGACCTATTAAATCGCCAGAATCCAGATTCTTCCCTTGTTCTTTTAAAGCTTGTAAATATTCTAAAGTTCCAGAACTCGCAACTGAACCTAATTTGTTTATCAAATCTTCTTTGTTTAAACCAACTCCAAAGTCTTCGATAGAAATTGTACCTTCTTCTTTGTTCGTGGTAATACGAATACTTAAGTCTAATTCAGGGCTACGTACGTTCTGTTTGGTAAGTCGTTCAAATCGAAACTTGTTTAGTGCATCAGACGAATTTGAGATCAATTCACGCAAAAACACATCAGGGTGCGTATACAATGAGTGAATTATCAAGTGAAGCAATTGCTTCATCTCGGCTTTAAATTCAAATTGCTCTGTAGTATCGTTGTTCATATTGATCCTTTGCTCTTTTTTGAAATTATGGTATAAAATAAAAAACTATAACGTTATTCGTTATAGTTTTATTATCGATGATAAGGGAATACTATTTGATTTGTATTGAATAGTTTAAAAACTAAATTTATAATCTAATGAACTAATAAATGCTCTTGTTAAGCCATCTGGGCGTGATTTTCGGGTTATTATCGGTGATGCCAGAGTTAGTTCTAAAGCAGATTCTTTGGTCAGTGAGTAGCGTAAAAAGATATTTGTATTGACTGTAAATCCTTGAGATCCATCAATTTCCTTTTTAACACCATTGTTATCTACGTATGTATCGTTTGCAAGATGATAAATAGGTAGCACTCCTACCAATATTGACCAATCATTGTTTTGAAGTACTGAATAACTTGCTCTAAACAAAGCATCAGCAGATCGATTAAATCTGTTTGTATTCTGAAATTCTAAAAAATTAACGGAAGGAGTAAACTCATTGCTATTTTGCGTTAAGGGTTGTTGATATCCAATTTGAAATTGAAAATCGTTTACGGAATAAGCAATTCCCAAAATAGCATCTATTGTTCCTAAACTTGATTGATAGTCCATAGGTAGTGTAATATTATCTAAGGATTTATTTGAAGAATTTAAAGGAATTTTTATTCCGCCAATAATTGAAAAAGTTGGATCAAATGAATAAACGCCATTTACAATTATATCAGAAACACCAGATTGAGTTGTTTGTTTTCCAGACTGTAGTAATGAACTTACTTTTAGCCCTGCTGAAAAACTTTTTGAAAATGAATGCTGAACATCTAAAACACCACCACCAACCAAAATAGCATTATCTGCAAAACCAAAAAAAGTTCCTACAGAAATTGTTGTTGAGGAAACTTCTTCAGTTTGATGAGAGGCTCTAATTCCGCCGACAGAACAAAAACCAGCATCGCTACACCCTTGGGAATACAAGTTAATTCTGATTAAAAATAAAATAATTCCTAAAAATATAGTGATGTAAATTTTCATAGTTTTTTACAATATGTTAAAATGGTTATAATGAGAATTTTCCTGTTGAGACCAATGTTCCTATTTCAATTTTGAACAGGTAAATCCCATTAGATACAGAATTGTTGCTCTTATCTGTTCCATTCCATTCAATGCTTTGTTTGTTTTGAGAACCAACGAAATTTTTGGAAAATACTTCATTGCCCATGATATCAAAAATTTGAAGTAATCCATTTTGGTTAATTACAGATTCAAATACAAATTGTGTTGAAGATTTACTTGACTGAAGTACAGAAACAGGGAATGATGGTTTATCGTTTTGAACGCTTGTAATTTTGGATACTTGGTTGTACGGCACCACTGTTGATGCGTAAACTTCTTTAGTTGTTGGATCTTGTATGAATATCACAACTCCAATGCTATCTTGGTTCCAAATAGGGTTTAATGGAACAGTAAACATATTTGAAAATGGTATATTTGCTTGTAAAGAAATATCTTTACCTGTTGGGGTAGTAGGCATAGTTCTCATAACAAATTGGTGTTGGGATACGTCGTTTCTTCCTAAATAATTTACATTTTCAACAACAACTACTGAAAGCTTGGCATTAGAATAATCGTTGGGGCTTAATGCCGTAACATCGATAACTACATTGTCATTTGTAATATACACAGTAGGATTGATAGAAATATTATGACTTTTTTGAGTTCTTGCACCAACAGAATTTAACCAATTTAAAGATCCGGTTTGAACTCCATCAATAAAGACTGTAGGGGTAGATTTAATTCCATAATATACACCTCTGGGATTAGATTCTTTTATACTTTGTTGAAACAAAGCATCATCCGAATAGGTACTAACATGGTAGAAAATGTAAACAATATCTTCAGAATATTGACTTGGCTTAAGTATTGAATTTATATTTCCATAAGCCCCGGCACAAGCTCCACAATGGGCGTTGGTAAACATTTCAAAAAGAACTGCTTTTTTGAATTGAGAATACGATTCAATGGTCGTAAATCCTATTATAAATAGAATCATTAGGGAATAAAGTACTGTTTTCATAAGGTAAAAAATTATATTGTGAAAAATAAAAACAAAGGTAATAGAAAAAAAGGAATTTGAAAGAATACTTTTTTCCTATAGTACGGTATATACTTCCCTTTTAGTTTTCTTGAATTCTCCGGGAGAAGTTCCGACGTTCTTTTTAAAGAATTTAGAAAAATGTGATGGTTCTTCAAACCCAAGTTCAGCTGATATTTCTTTTGAAGATTTTTCGGTGTATATCATTAATCGTTTTGCTTCAACAATTATCCTATTGTGTATTACTTTTTGAGGGTTTGGAAATTGATACTTTTTAAAAAAATTTGTAATGGTCTTTGGAGATTTATGCAATGTTTCTGCGTAAAATTGAACTGAATGTTGGTTTTTAAAGTTTTCTTCCACTAGTATGTTATATGTTCTAAACAATCGATATTTATCCTCTTGTAGGTCATCATTTTCAAAATATTGCGATTTTGCAAGACGAGTTAATTTTATAATAAGTCGCACAAGAAGTACTCGAATCATTTCTTCTTGTGCCGTAGAAGTTATACTAAATTCTTCAATGAAAATTTCGTGAAGATGTAGAAATCGTTCCTTTTCTTCATTTGATAACGAAATAGTACACAAAGCCGCTCCATAAAAAAGAAACCCCGCACAATTTACTTCTGCATCGTAGTGAAACATACAGTAAAATTCTCTGTTGTAACGCCATAGTATAAGTGTTTCTAAGGTAGTAGCTGAAAAGACTTGTTGTGGTAATATAGTGATAACTGTATTGGTTTCCAGAACTATTTGTTGTTCGTCTATTGTAATCATTTGAGAAGAATTAGGATTAAAAACAATAGTAAATAAATCTATTCCTTTTTCTAATGATGAAAATTCATTTTTAAGAAAATGAAAGGAAGTTAGTTCAATAGTTCCTTTCGATTGACTATTCTTGTAGGTATAAATCATTGTGTTTAGTTTTAATCCTTTACAAACCAAGCTTTTTGTATTTTCCCATTTTCAACGTAGTACGTTGCAACTGCATGAATTACTTTTCTTGGCAGTAAACCAGATACTTTTTCTTCATCGTAAACAAAGTTACCACAAACTACTCTTGAAATTAATACACAATGTAAGTAGGGGCATTTTTCAAATTGGTCTGCATATCTTGTATATAATTGGTCTTTGCCTGTGCAAGTAATTTCACCAGTTTTAAGATCGTATAATTCTATAGTGTCGCTATATGCTGTTACAAATAAATCTATATTTCCAGCATTGTATGCTTCTAACTGCAATTGTGCTAATTCTTCTTGTTTCATAATTGTTTTATAATAAGAATTGAAAATCGGTTTGAATGTTTGTACACCAAATTGTAATATACATAAATATCGAAAGAAAAATGATATAAATTCAAAAGTAAATAGTATGTTTACTTTTGCAAAACCTTTCTGACTTATTTAAAGTAACGGATGTTTCAGAAAAATATAAGAATATTTGGACGTTTAAACGTTTTTTTCTATTTTATATAGTTGATTTACTGACAAATTTGTCTCACTTTTAACAGTACTATATGAATATTCGACGTGCCGTTGTTTCTTTCTTGAATTTTTTAAACTTAAAAAATGAATTAGAAGATTTTAAAAATATTCATTCTTCCATTCAAAGGGATGTTGTTTTTAAAGGAACGAATTTATATATTCTCATTGCTGCAATTTTCATTGCCTCACTTGGTTTGAACATGAATTCTGTTGCTGTTGTAATTGGAGCTATGTTAATTTCTCCGTTGATGGGACCTATTAACGGAATTGGGTATAGTATTGCAACCTATGATTTTAAATTGTTACGAATTTCGTTGAAAAATTTTGGGTTTGCAGTGTTAACAAGTTTAATAACCTCAACAATTTATTTTGCTATGTCCCCCATATCGACAGCATATTCAGAGTTGTTGAATAGGACATCACCTACTATTTACGATGTACTAATTGCTCTTTTTGGTGGGTTTGCTGGAATTATTGCAATTACAAACAAACACAAAGGAAATGTTATTCCTGGGGTTGCTATTGCAACTGCTTTAATGCCGCCTTTATGTACTGCTGGTTATGGCCTAGCAACAGGGCAATATCAGTATTTCTTTGGTGCTTTTTACTTGTTTACAATCAATACAGTATTTATAGCTTTAGCTTCAACAATTATAACCAAACTATTAAAGATTCCTATTCAATCCTTAGTTGATGATTCTCAACGTACGAAGGTTGCTCGTTGGATAACTGCTATTATACTTATCACCATTGGACCAAGTATTTACTTTGGATATAGTTTGGTGCAGCGTGAAAAATTTAACGATTCTGCAACAAGGTATATTAGAACTATTAATGTTTACAATGATAACTTTTTGTTGCGGAATGAAGTTGATCCAATCCAAAGAACAGTAGTTCTAATGTATAGTGGAAATTCACTTTCTGAACAAGACAAAGAAATGATAAAAGACCGAGCTAGGGATTTTGGAATAGAAAAAGATAGCATTAAGGTTCAACAAGGAGCTATTATGAAAGAAATTGAAGAAAATGCTAATTCGAATGATCATTTGGAAAATGAAGTTCAGCGACTAAAAGTTCTTGCTAAGAAAAAGGATACTGAAATTGATAGCCTTCGAAATCAGCCTTTTATAGGTAAACAGTTATTAGAAGAATTAAAACTATTTTATCCTCAAATTGGTACTTGTTCGTATGCACCTTCTTTGCGTTATTATGACAAATTAGGTACTCCGCAAGTAATACGCTATGTACTGCTTTCGGGTAATTTTACAAAAATAACTGAATTAGAAAAACAAAAAATAAAAAGTTGGGTTCGAATCCGATTACAAGATTCAATTGTTGAAACAGTATATTTGCAATAAGTACTTGAAGTAACTCAAAGAAAATTGGTAAATTTGTGAAGTTACAAGAATTTAATCAAATAAAAACCAGTAAGAATAATGCAAAACGTATCTTCAGATTTCGCAAAAAACTATTTAAGTACTTCTAAAAATAAGCGAATTGCAGTTCTAGGTGATATTATGGTGGATACATATATTTGGGGTAGTGTTTCGAGAGTTTCTCCCGAAGCACCAGTCCCAGTAGTTGATATAGAAAAAGAAACCTCCCACTTGGGTGGTGCTGCCAATGTTGCCAATAACATTAAAACCTTAGGTGCTGAACCTATTTTGTATGGTGTTATTGGAAACGATGAAGCTGGAAAAAAAACAGTAGAATTACTTTCTAACAGTATGCTTTCTACAAAAGGCATTTTGAAAGATGATTCAAGACCTACCACAGTTAAAACAAGAATAATTGGTAATAACCAACAAATTGTTCGTCTCGATAAAGAAGTAAAAACACCACTTTCAAAAAGTTTAGAACAAAAAGTTTTAGATTTTTTAACATCTGATACATCGTTGTGTGCAATTGTTTTTGAAGACTATAACAAAGGAATGGTTACACCAACGTTAATTTCTTCAGTAATGGAAATTGCGATATCTAAAAACATTCCTGTATTGGTAGACCCTAAAAAAGATAACTTTTTTGCTTTTAAAAATTCCACCATATTTAAACCAAACAAAAAAGAAGCTGAACAAGCATTAGGCTATTTGTTAAATACTGACGAAGATATCCGAAGAGGTGGATTGGAATTGTTATCTAAATTGAAAGCAAAGTATATTCTTCTCACATTAGGCGAAAGAGGTATGATGCTTTTCGAAGAAAATGGAAAGATTTCTTCTGTAGAAACAAATGCAAAACAGATTTCAGATGTTTCTGGTGCTGGAGATACTGTTATTGCGACATTAACAGTTCTAATTGCGGGCGGTGCTTCTGTTTCAGAAGCAGCATACATTGCTAACCATGCAGCAGGAATTGCTTGTAGTAAATCGGGGATTGTCTCTGTTACTACTGAAGAATTACTGTTAGAACTTTCTAATTAAAACTATGAAAGCTTCATCCTATAGATTTAGATACATAACTTCACTAATCCATTTATTATTCATAAATGTGTCGGTATTATTGATTTTTGCAGTTGTTCTAGAATTTGTAGAAAATACCACAAGTGCATTGCTTCACACATTTGTTTTTGGTATTGCAGCAATTGGAACTCTTTCATTAGGACTACTTTTAGCAAGAGCTTTAACAGTTACAGTCTATAAAATTAAACGAAAGATTCATACTCGATCGTGGAATTTTATAAATAAAGTTTCTTTTATAAGTGCAGTGTTCGGTATAATTCTCGTTGCGGTTCAAATCTTTTCATTAGAAAAATATTCAAGACAACTTTTTGGTACTTCCCAACATTTTGCTGCAGTTCCTTCCAACAGCAAGGACTTAGAAAAATATACATTCTTAACCTTTGACAAGTTTCAAGTTCAATTCTCAAAAAGAACTGAATATATGCATCTAAATAAATCGAATAAAGGTGCTAAACAAAGTATTACTGCCGTTGCATATCCAATAATTACTGACTCTAATCAAATACAATCCGATCCAACTATTTGGGTTGGATACACATATTATGGAGAAATTGATACCAAATTCGAAGATTTTAGAGAGCTTTTGCTTACAAAGAAATTTATGGTAGAAATGGCGGATAAGAAATTATTCAACAAAGCTGTAGTTTCTACGTACTCGACGCAAAATATAAAACTATCTTCAATCGTTGTTTTACATCCAATTGAATCAAAAGAAGAAAATGTTTTTGCAATTCATTCAACAATTTTAGTAGTCTATTCGTTTGTAGATTTGTTGTTCGTTGTAGTGTTGTTTTTGTATTCAAAACGGATGGTTTATGCTCGTAAGTCTTGAATTGTTGAAAACTATTTGTTTTGAAGCTAAAGCTTTAGGAACTAAAGTTGTTTTTACAAATGGCTGTTTCGATATTCTTCATCTGGGACATGTAACATATTTGCACAAGGCTAAACAATTAGGTGATATTCTTGTCGTTGGTGTTAACACCGATGAATCTGTTCAGCGTTTAAAAGGTCCATCTCGACCTGTAAACAATGAATATGACAGAGCGATGGTACTTTCAACACTTTCATCAGTTGATTATACAGTATATTTTAGTGAAGACACCCCACTCCGTTTAATAAAAGATATAAAGCCTTCAGTATTGGTCAAAGGGGGAGATTATTCTCTTGAAACTATTGTCGGTGCAGATTTTGTTCTCACTAATGGAGGGGAAGTTTTAACAATAGATTTAGTACAAGGTAAGTCTACTACAGCGATTATAAAAAAGTTATCAAATCAACATTGATATTTAGTTCATTTACGTTGTTTCTAACAAACAAGAATCCTTCACTCTAAAAGTATGAATTCATTATCTTTTACTTTCGGTATGTCCTTTTGGATAGTAGGAATACTACTGTTTCTTTCTGTTGGAATTACATTGTTTTCCTATTGGAACACTATTCCACCAATCTCGAAATTGTTAAAATCACTTTTAGCTGTTTTACGAATTACAGGGTTGTTTCTGCTACTCTTTGCTTTGGTTGAACCATTGTTCACTTTGCATAAGACCATTGAAAAGCCCCCAATAATTGTAGTTTTGTTTGATAATTCAATGTCAATGAAAGAAAATACTAATAAAATTGACACCTATACTGACTACAAAATTGCTTTAAAAAATTCAACTGTTACATCTTTAAAAAACACTATAACATATCGGTTCGATGAACAGCTGAAAAGAATTGAAAACGCAACAATTGATTCTTTAAATCTATTAGGTAAAGCAACCAATTTATCGCTTCCTTTTCAACGGTTACAACAGTTAAACCAGTCCGAAAATTCAGTTGGTATTGTTTTATTTTCCGACGGAAACTATACTGCAGGTTCTAACCCTATACATGATGCTTTGTTGACTAATAAACCAATATATGTCGTTGGAATTGGAGATTCCGTTCCGGCAAAGGATTTCGCAATTGCCTCAGTTTTATCTAATGAAGTTACCTTTAAAAACAATGCAACTCCAGTTTCAGTAACATATAAAATCAATGGTTTTGATCAACAGCTTTATAAAATTTCTCTTTTTGAAAAGGGTGTTTTAGTCTCTGAAAAAAACCTTAGTTCAATTAAAAATGTATCACAATATTCAACAATATTCGATTATACTCCAAAAGAAGCTGGATTAAAAAAACTAACTGTTTCAATTTCTCCAGTAGATGGGGAAGTTTCAAAAAGTAATAATACACAATCCATTTTAATAAATGTTTTAGATACAAAACGAAAAGTTACTCTTTTTGCCGGAGCTCCAAGCCCTGATGTGTCGTTTGTAACAAATGTCTTGTCAACCGATAAATCTATAGAACTACAAGCATTTGTCCAAAAGTTCGGATCAGAATTTTACGATCCAAAACCAACATTAGAACAGTTGTCCAAAAGTGACATATTGGTATTTATTGGTTTCCCAATTTCAAGCACTCAACAAGGAGTTTTGGATATGGTTAAAACCCAGTTAGTATCAGGAAAACCGTTATTGTTTGTGACCTCGCCAATGGTAGATTATAAAAAACTACTCGAAATTGCACCTAATATTCCATTTACAGTAAAAAGCAGTTCACCACAAGAGTTTTTAGTTACTGCACATATTCCACAAGAAACAGAAATGACAACTTCGTTACTAAGACTTAATGGAAATGAAGATGACAAAAAATTATGGAATTCATTACCACCAATTTATAAAACTGAAACATTTATTTCATTAAAATCAAATGCAGAAGTTTTATCGCGAACAAGAGTAAATTCAACAGTATTAAATGAACCACTCATTGTTGCTTCAACTGGTTCAATGCAAAAAACCATTGCTTTGCTAGGGTATGGAATATATAGGTGGAAATTACTTGGAAACGCAGAAGAACGTTCTAAAGGTTTGGAATCTGTCGACGTGTTGCAACAATTTCTAGACAATACTGTTCGATGGCTTTCAATAAATGATAACAAAAAACAGGTTAAGGTTCGAACTTCGAAAAAAAGGTATTCTCAAGGCGAAGTAATTACTGTTGAAGCAACTGTTTTAGATGCTCAATATCAACCAATTGACAATGCCTTTGTTGAGTCTGTAATTAACAAAACAAACAAAAGAGTATTGAATTCAATTGGTTCAGGAATGTACAGGACCACGTTTGAAGGTATGAATGTCGGAGAATATACCGTTGTTGCAACGGCTTCCCAATCTAATACTTCTTTAGGTTCAGACTATGCATCTTTTTTAGTAGATTCTACTTCAATTGAACAACAAGCCTTACCAATGAATATAGAATTACTTCGTTCGTTAGCCATACAATCTGGAGGTCAGTTCTATACTTCAGAAACTGTGCATACGGTTGTAGCTGATATACAAAAACGCCAAACCTATAGAACGAAACCTATAGTTGAAAAAGAGATTATCCCACTTTGGAAATCTTTGTGGTTAGTTCTAATCGCTCTAACGTGCTTTTCAGCAGAATGGATTCTACGGAAAAGAAATGGGTTGTTGTAAGGAGTTTAAATACGAAATTTTGTATGATTGCTTTTTAACATCATTAACGCAAATAACATTTTGTATTCTTTTACCGTTAAGTCACGAACCGCAATTTTTGAATAGTCTTTAAACATTTCTTGGATTGTCATAAAATTCTCTCGAAAGTAGTTGAATCAGATTGATTGTTACAAATATAAACAAATTTCTTACAATTGTAATAAATCTTTTACAAAAATTCAAATATTTTTAGGACTATCTACTTTTGAGAAATCGAAAAGCCCCATAAAGGGGCTTTAAAGTTAGTTTAGTTTGTTAGAAAAAAGTTCAATCATTTTCTCCCAACATTCATCTGCCGCCTCTTTATTGAATACTTCAGGCCTAGTATTGTTAAAAAAGGCATGATTCGTGTTTTCAAAGATTTTAAAAGTATAGTCTTTTTGTAAATCTTGAAGTTTTGATGCTAATGTATTCACTTTTTCAGGTGGGACAGAAGAGTCTAATTCTGCAAAAAAGCCTAGCAAAGTAGCAGTAAGTTTAGAATAATCTGGTGAAACAGAAGGGTGGATTCCATAAAAATTTACACAAGCACTTATTTTTGTTGGATTCGTACAAGCTGCATATACTGCTAATTGACCACCCATACAAAAACCTACTATTCCCACAGTTTTAGAAGTTATTTCTTTTTGTTTTAAAACAAAATTTATTGAAGAATCTATGGTTTTTTCCGCTTCAGAAATATTCAATGCCATCATTAATTTCCCTGCTTCATCTGGGGATTTTGCGGCAACTCCGTTATAGAGGTCAGGTGCCAAAGCTACGAAACCTATTTTTGCGAATCGATCGCAAATATCTTTAATGTGGTCAACTAATCCCCACCATTCTTGAATAACAATCACCGATTTGCCATTAGGTTTTTCAGGCATTGAAATATATCCAAGATTTGTACCATTGTCAGTTGGAAACGTAATAATCATATAATTTTTAACAAGAAGTTAGTGAATGAATTTTATCTACTCTATTTAAATGTCTACCGCCTTCGAACGGAGTTTCTAAAAATGCTCGTACTATTTGAATTACTTCTTCGATAGAATTTAGTCGTGTTCCTAGTGCAAGAATATTAGCGTTATTGTGCATTCTGCTAAGTTTTGCCATTTCAACGGTAACACAATTTGCCGCACGAATAAAAGGTACTTTGTTTGCAGTAATTGAAACTCCAATACCACTTCCACAAAGTAAAATTCCAAAAGCTGCATCATTATTAGCAACACTTTTTGCAACAACAACGGCAAAATCTGGATAGTCAACAGATTCCGTTGTCATCGTTCCGTAATCTAATACTCCTAAACCTTCAGAACGAAGCATATCGCTAATTACTTTTTTATACTCTACTCCTGCATGGTCTCCACCTAGTGCAATTGTCATTTATACATCCTCAATTAATGTTTTGATAGTCTGTTCAAAGCGTGTTTTAAGGAATAGACGAATGTACGTATTTTTAGCGTTATCGAAAAAAAGTATGAAGAAATGTCGAACGAATGAATTTTTTTCGTATTTTACTTTTTTAAACAATGAAGTAATTTGCAAGGAAAAAATATCGATGATATTCAACCATAGCACATTTTGGTTCACCCAAAAACTACGGTTAGTCTGTATAACCGTACTTTTGTTTATTTGCTTTTTACCAATTTATTCACAAATTGAACAAGACACTCTAACCACAAGAGTAATTTCTTCTTTCGAAGGAACACATTTCAAAATTGCATTTATGCAAAACGAAATTGAAATGGACTACAGAAAACTTTTACGAATTTTTATGGCTTCTAAGAAGGGAGCCAACGTAGTTGTTTCATATCCAAATGGTTCTGTTGTCAGTTATACAATTCAACCAAACGCCGTCCAAACGGTAACTGTACAAAATGCCTTAGAAATTAGAGTTCCCGAAATTGTAAGCCCCTTAAGTATAGATATTAGATCTGATGTACCAATTGCTGTATATGCTCTCAATAGTGATTACTTAACCTCTGATGGATTTTCTTCCTTTCCTATTTCTTTTTGGGATACTTCCTATATAGTAATTTCTTCTCCCAATGATGCTTACACTTCTGACACAAGTGCATCACCTACAAGAAATGCATTTCTAACTGCAATTCGTGCTAGTGAGTTTATGGTTATTGCCTCAGAAGATGTTACAGAAGTAACAATTACTCCAAAAGTGAATACAAAAGGTGGAATGATTGCTGGTCAACCCACAACAATCTTTTTGAATAATGGGGAATGTTATTTAGTTCAATCAAGTTCGTTGGCTGTTGGTAGTGGTGATTTATCTGGTTCTTCAATTACTTCAGACAAGCCAATAGGAGTTTTGAGTGGACATGTTCGAACTTCAGTACCAAATTTTTTAGGTCAAGCTGATAGTAAGGATCATTTAGTAGAAATGATGCCACCATTAAAAACATGGGGCAAAGAATATGCTTCAATTCCATACATAGTAATGGACCAAAATGGACCTGCTTTAGGTGGTGATGTATTTCGTGTAGTAACCTCTGAACCAAATACACTTTTGACAGTAGAATTTGATAATACCACCGACGTAGTTTTTCTTCCGAATGCCGGTAGTGTTTATTCAAGGAACACAAATAGAATCAATTTTCCGACTATTTGGAAAGCTGATAAGCCAATATTAGTTGCTCAACTAATGCCATCTAACCAAATTAAACTGTCAAGTAGCAATAGTACAGATCCATTTATGATTGTACTGCCTCCAACAGAAAAATTTGTTTCTAGAATTCTATTCCAAGTTCCTAACAATCCGCCTTCTAACCCAAACCAATACTTACAACATTTTGTAACAATAATTGCAGATTCTCTTGCAATGGAATTGATGCGATACGATGGATTATTAGTAAGAACTATAAATCCGAATTTTAAAACTAAGAAAATTCTTAAAACTTCATATTACTTTACTACCTTAGCAGTTACATCTGGCCAACATGAATTCGCAACTACAAAAGGAAAATTTGGTGGTTCTTTATATGGTGGTGGTTTTGCAGATTCTTATGGAATAACTTTAGGTTTTTCCTTGGGTGAAAGTATTCGAACTGATACCATTCGACCTCGATTTGCTTTAACAGATTCTTGTGGAATTCTCTATGGAAGCTTATACGATTTACCCTCCATAAATGCATCGGGTATCGATGATTACTATATTGTAAACGATAGTTCCTTCAATATTACTACTACTTTTACTCCAGAAAGCGATGACACCGTTCAGGTTTTAGCCAGAGTCGTTGATAGATTATCCGATGCAAAATTATTGATAGATGTTTATGACCGAGATGGAAACGGAACAAAACTTCGTTATTACTACATTGCCCCAAAAATTACAATTCCTGCTACAGTTAACTTTGGTAATGTTGCTATTACCGATACAACTTGTAGTGGATTTTACGTATATAATACGGGTATAATTCCTATTACAATTTCTAAACTCACAGAAGTATCTGGTTCTAAATTCTATCTCAAAAATCAACTTATATTACCTATTACTATTCTTCCTAACGATTCTTTCTACATCGAAACGTGCATATTCCCAAATAACGGAATTACAAAAATTTCAGATAGTATTATTGTTGATTTTGGTTGTTCAATTCAAAAAAAGATTGGTGTCCAGGCTAATTTACAGCTCATAAATATT
>JBDNFX010000065.1:0-1938 GCA_041689575.1 Kapaibacterium sp. (SeqCode) | reverse complement strand
TTTTTATAGCTGCAAAAACACGTTCTTTCGATTCTTTCACAGCTGAATCGGGAAGCCCCACCATAGTAAAACCTGGCAACGATGCTTCGGCATGGGTTTCTACTTCTATTTTAAAAGCATTGATTCCAACAACTGCAGCCGATTGAACAGCCGAATACATTTTGTCTGTCATAAAGTAATTTATAATTTATAGTTATTCTTCACATAATTTCACTGCACCGGCTCCTAACGAAGATTCAGAATCAGAATAAAGTAACATAGTTACATCAGAATCAATAGTATCTTGTAAATACGGATTACCAAATAGAATGGTGATTAAAGGTTTACCATTTCGTAACTTTTGAATGATATCGTTTAAATTTTCAGAAACACCAACGGTCCCCTTGTACGATTTTGCACGTAAGAAAATAGGAACAATAAGTATATCGCAATCTTCAATGGATTCTCGTAATGATTCAATTTCTGTATCCGAAATGTTTTCATCAATAAAACCAAAGGTAGTATCTTGTTCTGTAACTTGCGACAAATAACGAAAGAAAGAAGCACCTTGATCTAAATCACCATCTTGCAAAACACCTAACCCTGCTATATGGTTAAATCGGGTAATTGGAAGTAATTTTTTGTTCCCAACTATAGTACAGGCTTTTTTTGCAACTTCAATTGCATAAATTGCGTGAGATTCTTGGTTGATTGGTTCTCCATCGGAAGGGAGCGAAATTGTATATAGTTTTCGAATTTCAGCTACTCTTTGTTGTTCAACCTTTAAATGTTGCAAGAGTGATTCATTGCTTTCTAATTCTTTTGATAGCCCATTGAGAGCTTCTAAAGGATCGTCGGGAATAAGTGCTATAGAAGAACCAGCAGAAAGACATTGAATTGTTGCATTTGAAGATGTATATGTCCCCTTGATTGCGTTCATATTTAAAGCATCAGCAACGATAATCCCGGAATACTGTAGTGAATTTCGTAATAAATCGGTAACAATTATTCTTGACAATGACGATGGTAACAATGAACCATCAAAAGAAGGAACCGCCAAATGCCCTATCATTATCGATGCAACAGAGTTTTCTATAGCCCTTATAAAAGGGTATAATTCTTCGTTTTGCAATTCTACTTGAGACTTTTGTAAAATGGGTAAAGAAATATGGGAATCGGTTGCAGTATCCCCATGTCCGGGAAAATGTTTAGCACAAGCAAGGATACCATGTTCTTGAAGTCCAAGAATATATTCTACACTATGTTTCGAAACGGTTTCTTTATTTTCACCAAAGGAGCGAATATTGATAATAGGATTATTTCTATTAGAATTTATATCGCAAACAGGTGCAAAATTCCAGTGAACTCCTAAGGCTCTCATTTCAATAGCAATAAGAGTTGCAACCTTGTTAGAAACTGATTGGTCTTTTGTTGCACCTAATGCCATAGAATGTGGAAACGCAGTTCCACCTTCTTCTAATCGCATTGGTAAACCGTGTTCAAAATCGGCACTAAACAGCAATTTGCCACCTGCTCGAGCTTGTAACTCAGAAAGTATCGTTTGCGTTCGATCTACTGTTCCTTGAAAAACACAAAACCCTAGAATTCCAGAATCAATAAGCTTATAAATCAAATCTCGATAATGGGTGTCCTTTGAAAATCGTCTTGGCAACAACGAAGGCATAATGCTTTGTGCGGCTACGTACTGAACGGCTGATGTTGAAGACATTAGTAATCTTGAAAGTAGATAATGTACAAATATCTGAAAATTCAAGGAAATAGTTCATTGTTATTTGAAAAAATACAAAAAAAAGTGACTTTTCGAAATTCGATCTTGATCACATTTTAATCAAAATTGACCTGTGAATCGTATCAAAAAAGTCAGTCAATATATTAGTTTTGAATAATATTTAATATAAGTAATTACGAAACAGAAAATTACTTATATTTGTTTTTTAT
>JBDNFX010000064.1:0-8799 GCA_041689575.1 Kapaibacterium sp. (SeqCode) | reverse complement strand
TAGATAGATAAATACTATGCTTAGTCCAAAACGAATACGATATCGAAAATCGCAACGAGGTAGAAGAAAAGGGATGGCCCAAAGAGGTTCTCAAGTATCCTTTGGTTCTTTTGGCTTAAAGGCTATGGAACCAGCTTGGATAACGAATCGTCAAATAGAATCTGCACGTATTGCAATTAATAGATATCTCCGTCGTGATGGGAAGGTCTGGATTCGAATATTTCCAGATAAATCTGTCACAAAAAAACCAGCAGAAACTCGGATGGGTTCCGGAAAAGGGAATCCTGAATTCTGGGTAGCTGTAGTAAAACCGGGTCGAGTTCTTTTTGAAATCGATGGTGTTACAAAAGAAAGAGCAGTAGAAGCAATGCGTTTAGCATCGCACAAACTGCCAATAAAAACAAAATTTGTTTCTCGGATTGATCTAGAAGGATAATAAACGTATGAAACCACGTAAAGCATCGGACCTGCGAGAATTATCCAAAGATGAATTAGTTCGATCGTTGGATGAAAGTCGCGAAACGCTCGCTAAAAATCGTTTTCAACATGCATTAAGCCAGTTACAAGATACTTCGTATCTTCGGACACTTCGCAAAGATATCGCTCGCATAGAGACTATTCTAACCGAAGCACAAGCTCCAGTACGCCGCTTAACAAGAAAAATACGAAAAGAACGCACAGCGGAACAGAAATAAGCCAACGGAACAGAAGAACTTTCCGACACAACTATCAATCAATGGATAATACCAATGGAAGATTTAAAAACAAACGAAATAACTGCACAACCACATGATCCAACACACGGAAAAAAAATCCGTATTGGTAAGGTAGTGTCGAATAAAATGACGAAGACTATTGTCGTTGCAATTGAAAGACAAGTTGTTCATCCGCTTTACAAAAAGTACTTTAAACAGACGAAAAAAGTAATGGCACACGATGAATTACAACAGGCTACAATTGGCGATACAGTTCGAGTTATGGAATCAAGACCATTAAGCGCACACAAACGGTGGACGCTGGTAGAAATTCTTCAAAAAGCAAAGTAAGGAACTCTGAGTATGAATTCCATATTTAGAAAGTCCTCACTTAAAAGGAAGTTTAAACAATGATACAAGAAGAAACAAATCTCGTTGTTGCTGATAATTCTGGAGCAAAAAGGATTCGCTGTATCCGTGTCCTTGGAGGCCATGGAAAACGATATGCCGGTGTAGGCGATATCGTAGTAGCTTCAGTAAAAGCAGCAATTCCAAACGGTGCGGTTAAAAAAGGTGATGTTGTAAAAGCTGTTATAGTTCGCACCAAAAAAGAAATACAACGTCGTGATGGCTCGTTTATTCGTTTCGATGAAAACGCTGCTGTTATACTAAATAATCAAGGTGACCCACGTGGTACACGTATCTTTGGACCTGTAGCTCGTGAACTTCGCGAAAAAAGTTACATGAAAATTGTATCGTTAGCACCTGAAGTATTATAACAAAGAGGACCATAAGTACTATGAAAAAACTTAGCATAAAAAAAGGTGATCTCGTTCAGGTAATTGCCGGCAACGACAAAGGCAAAACGGGAAGAGTCCTCGAACTTTATCCAGATACAATGAGAGTACTTGTTGACGAAGTGAATATACGTAAAAAACATATACGTCCATCTCAATCAAATCAACAAGGTGGGATCATAAGCAAAGCAATGCCGATCCATTATTCGAATGTACAATTAGTAGATTCTGATGGGAATCCTACTCGGGTAGGTATCAAAACCGAAATAAAAAATGATGAGACTATCAAAACAAGAGTTGCCAAATCGAATGGCGCACCTGTTAAACAGTCATAATCCGGCAAATCGTTAATTTTACAATGAGTTCTGACAATTATGGCGAAGCAAGTAATTAAAAAACTTGATTTTAAGTTCGAAGGAAAACGGGAAACCGCTCCTTCATCTACAGCAGAAGGTTTAGACGCCCGCCTGCTTGGATTTTATAGGGAAACAGTAGTTCCAGCAATGATGAAGAAATTCAGTTATAGCTCGTTAATGCAAGTACCTAAATTGAGCAAAATCACAATCAACGTTGGTGTTGGTTTAGCAGTAAGCGATTCAAAACACCTTCAATCAGCTATTAATGAGCTTGAGTTAATCTCTGGTCAAAGACCGTATGTAACAAGAGCTAAAAAGTCAATAGCAAATTTCAAACTCCGAGCTGGACAACCATTAGGATGTTTTGTAACATTACGTCGTGCGAGAATGTTTGAATTTCTCGATCGATTTATCAATGTAACTTCTCCTCGTATTCGTGACTTTAGAGGATTTTCTGATAAAAGTTTCGACGGTAGAGGGAATTATAATGTAGGTATTAAAGAGCAGATTATCTTTTTAGAAATTGATGTCGATAAAGTTAGCCGTATCAATGGTATGGATATTAACTTTGTAACTTCTGCTAGAACTGATGAAGAAGCTCACGCTTTACTCACAGAGTTTGGTTTTCCATTCCGCAAACGAGATTAAGAAAGAAGTCCTAATATGGCTAAGAAAAGTGTCATAGCGCGAAACGAAAAGCGCAAACGGTTAGTAGAAAAATATGCGGCTAAACGCGCTGAACTGAAAAGTTTAGGCGATTATGAAGGCTTTCAAAAGCTTCCGCGGAATAGCGCTCCAACACGAGTAAGAAGCAGATGTTTTCTTACAGGTAGAGGGCGAGGGGTATATCGTAAGTTTGCACTATGTCGGAACATGTTTCGTCAATTGGCTCTCGAAGGTAAAATCCCCGGTATACGTAAGTCAAGTTGGTAATTTAAAGAAATAAGCATTACAATTATGCCAGTAGACACTATTGCAGATTTTTTAACTAGAATTCGTAACGGACTAGCTGCAAAACACCGTACAGTTGATATCCCTGCTTCAAAAATGAAAGAGGCTTTGGCTTCTATTCTTCGCGAACAAGGATACATAAAAGAATTCGAGAAACTTGAAGGTATTAACCATCAAGGCGTTATACGCGTACAATTACGGTATAGCAATGGTCAACCAGCGATTAAAGAACTTACTAGGATCAGTAAGCCAGGTCGTAGAGTTTATACGCCAGCTACAGAAATACCAAGGGTTCGTAATGGGTTAGGTATTGCCATTGTTTCAACATCTAAGGGTGTTGTGACCGATAAGCATGCTCGATCACTCAATGTCGGTGGTGAAATTATTTGCACAATTTGGTAACAGGCCATACGGGAGTATTACTATGTCCAGAATTGGAAAAAAAATCATTGAAATACCGAACACAGTTTCGGTAACAATACAAAATAACGAACTTACATCTATTGGTCCTAAAGGACAGATGAAAGTTCAAATCCCTGAGTCGATTTCACATTCGTATGAAAATGGAATACTTTCATTTTCAAGAACAAGTGATGACAAAAAAATCAGAGCCTTACACGGTTTAACTCGTGCTTTAACAAATTCAGCTATTGTTGGTGTGTTAGAGGGCTTTGAAAAAAAATTAGGGATTGAAGGAGTAGGATTTCGAGTTGAATTAAAAGGTAAACGCCTTTTATTAACATTAGGATTCTCTCACCCAGTACTATTCATACCACCAGATGGTATAGAGTTCGCTGTTTTTACTCCGACATCGTTTTCTGTAAAAGGAATAAATAAACAACTTGTTGGAGAAGTTGCTGCTATTATTAGAAATCTTCGCCCTCCTGAGCCGTACAAAGGCAAAGGGGTTCGTTATGATGGTGAAGTTATCCGTAGAAAAGCAGGAAAATCTTCGAAAAAATAAGGTATCTTTTAACAGTTAAAAACAATCTAAAGAAATGAATTCAGCTAGCAAACTAAAAAATATACGTTACGAAAGACGTAAAAAACATATCCGGAAGAAAATTACCGGAAGTCCCGAGCGTTATCGCTTGACAATAACAAGAAGTTTGACAAATATTTCTGCACAGATTATTGATGATGTCGCAATGCATACATTGGTTTCAGCATCTTCAGCAGAAAAACAAATTAAAGACACAGTTTCAGCAGACAAAAAAACAAAAACTGAAATCAGCGTTCTTGTTGGTACGTTACTCGCTGAGCGCGCTGTGGCAAAAAACATTCAAAAAGTTGCATTTGATCGGAATGGGTATTTATACCATGGTCGTGTCAAAGCACTCGCAGATTCAGCACGTTCTGCTGGTCTCGAGTTTTAAGAAACAACTGTAAGTAACATTGGAGTGCACTTGTGGCAAAAGTAAAAGTTTCTGAACTAGAGCTTAAAGATAAATTAGTTTATATTGGTCGAACTGCAAAAGTTGTAAAAGGTGGACGCAGGTTTAATTTCTCAGCAATTGTTGTTGTTGGAAATGGACAAGGTTATGTTGGGTACGGTCTTGGAAAAGCTTCTGAAGTTGTTGACGCTGTCAACAAAGCTACTGAAGCAGCTAAGAAAAATCTAACGAAAGTTGTTCTTTCTAAAACTACAATTCCTCATGAAGTTGTAGGAAAATTTGGAGCAGCCAAAGTAATGTTACGTCCTGCATCTGCTGGTACTGGTGTAATAGCCTCTGGTGGTGTACGTGCTGTATTAGAATTAGCTGGTGTCCATGATGTCTTAACGAAATCAATGGGTTCTTCAAATCCTCACAATACTGTGAAGGCTACTGTCGAGGCTCTTCGTCAATTAGAAGATGCTAGAATGGTTGCAGCTCGTCGTGGTGTTCCTGTAGCAAAAGTTTTGCACGGTTAATATCATCGATATCATGGTTGCTTATGGATTCCATTTTGCACCAACATTAAACATTTATATAAAAAAAAGTACGGATAGATCGTATGTCTCAGTTAAAAATTACTCAAATAAAGAGTATAATCAAAACCCAAGAAAAACAAAAGAGAACTATTGCTGCTCTTGGGCTTGGGAGTCCGAATAACATCGTTATTCAACCAGATAATGCTCAAATTCGTGGCATGATCAATGTTGTACGACATCTTGTTCATGTTGAAGAAATCACTGCATAATTAAGGAAAAAGTAAATATGAAACACTTAGGTAATTTGCAGTATGCAGAAGGTTCGATCCAAAAGAAAAAACGTATAGGTCGCGGAGCTGGATCTGGACGTGGTGGAACTTCTACACGTGGTCATAAAGGACATCAGTCTCGTACTGGTTATAATCAAACACGTGGTTTTGAAGGTGGTCAAATGCCATTGTCTCGTCGTGTTCCTAAAAATGGATTTACGAATCTATTTCGCAAAGAATATGAGATTATTAATGTTGAGCAACTACAATTACTTGCTGATGCTCAATCATTTTCAAATGGTGTTGTAACTTCTGATATACTTCGTTCGGTTGGTGCGGTTAAACGTAGACTTCCGGTAAAAATATTAGGGAACGGTGAACTTACTGTTGCTTTATCAATTTCTGTTGATGCATATTCTGAAAGTGCAAAAGCAAAAATTGAAAACGCTGGAGGCTCGGTAGGAACTAATGGCTAATGTAGTAGAAACATTGCAGAATATCTTCAAAATTGAAGAACTGCGTACGAGGATACTCTTCACTATTGGAATTTTAATTATTGTTCGTATTGGAGCATATATAACGATTCCTGGTGTGAATGTTGTAGCTTTAAATGCTGCTTCGGCAACAGCGGATTCGAATACTCTTTTTGGACTCTATGACCTTTTTGTAGGGGGTGCATTTTCTAATGCTGCAATTTTTGCATTAGGAATTATGCCCTATATCTCAGCTTCTATTATTCTTCAATTAGCTGGTGCGGTTGTACCAGAACTAGCGAAGATGCAAAAAGAAGGTGAAGAGGGTCGTAGAAAACTTAATCAATTTACTAGAATTGGAACTGTATTTTTAGCTGCACTTCAGTCTTGGGGTGTTAGTATCAAAATTGCTAGTACTCAAGGTCCTGGTGGCTTGCCTGTAGTTGCTGATGCTGGATTTATGTTTACAATTACTGCCATTTTTATGATGACTGCAGGAACTGTATTCTTAATGTGGCTTGGTGAACAAATCACTGACAGAGGAATTGGAAATGGAATTTCCTTAATTATCTTTATCGGTATTATTGCTCAACTACCGGCAGCTATTCAACAAGAAATTCAATTGATTGCCGTTGGTTCTCGTTTATGGATTTTAGATTTAATAATGATGGTACTCTTGGTAGGTATTATTGCCTTGATTGTGTTAGTAACACAAGGAGCAAGGCGAATACCCGTTCAATATGCCAAAAGAGTAGTTAATAGAAAAGTGTATGGCGGAACAACACAATATATTCCTTTACGTGTAAATACAGCTGGGGTAATGCCGATAATCTTTGCCCAAGCAATTGTGTTTATTCCTGGAACTGTATTAAGTTTCTTTCCGGATTCAACTGCTGCAATTACTATTTCTCGTTGGTTGTCGCCATCATCCGTAATATATGCGTTGTTTTATAGTGCTATGATTGTGTTCTTTGCTTATTTTTATACTGCTTTTGCCTTTAATCCAAAAGACGTAGCGGAAAATATTAAAAAACAAGGCGGTTTTATACCAGGTATTAGACCAGGAACTGCAACTGCTGATTATTTAGATACTATTTTAACAAGAATAACATTGCCTGGTGCAATATTTTTAGCTATTGTTGCTATTTTGCCTACCTTTGTAAGTAATGTATTAGGTGTTCCTATGCAATTTGCTTCTTTCTTTGGTGGAACTAGTTTGCTAATTATTGTTGGTGTTGCCTTAGACACCTTACAACAAATCGAATCGTACTTGTTAATGAGACACTATGATGGTTTCATGAAGTCAGGTAAAATGCGAGGTAGAGTAGGTGCTGGAGCTCCTTCGGGCGGTGGATTCTAAATTTTGTGAATATGTATAAAGATTCTGTAAATAATCAACATTTACTTCTTCCTCCTGATGACAGGAAATATATTGAAGAGTCTGCTATAATTCTTGTGAAAACTTTACAAGCTGTTGGCAAAACAATTCTACCAGGAGTAACTACTTTAGAACTTTCGAATCTTGCAGACGAGATTATTTCATCTCATGATGCATCTCCTTCGTTCAAAGGGTATTATGTTGGCAAAAATCAGTTTCAACATTCAATGTGTATTTCAGTAAACGAAGAAGTCGTTCACGGTATTCCTTCTGATCGGAAATTAAAAGAAGGTGATATTGTAACTTTAGATTGTGGAGTTTACAAAAATGGATACCATGCAGATAGTGCATATACTTTTGCAGTCGGAAAAATTGATTCAGAAAAACAACTATTATTAGATGTAACGCAAGAATCATTAGTACTTGGAGTCGCTGAAGCAAAAGTTTCAAACAAAATTTATGACATTGCTCGAGCAATCCAAACGTATGTTGAACAGAATGGATTTTCGGTTGTTCGTGAATTAACTGGTCACGGAATAGGAAAGAGTCTTCATCAAGAACCTTCTGTTCCAAATTTCGTGCCTGCGTTATTATACAGGAAACATTTTCCAAACGTTAAGCTGTTAAAAGGAATGACAATTGCAATAGAACCTATGGTAAATATTGGAACACAAGCAGTTCTAACGGCTGCGGACAAGTGGACGATAATTACCGCAGATTCTAAACCATCTGCACATTTTGAACATACAGTTATCGTGGACAATGAAAAGCCAATAATTTTAACACTTTGGAATTAACGAACTAATGTCAAAACAAGACTTAATAAAAGTAGACGGCGTCATTGAAGAAACGCTTCCCAATACACAATTTATTGTGAAGCTTGAAAATGAACATAAAGTATTAGCCCATATATCTGGGAAAATGCGAATGAACTTTATCAAAATTCTTCAAGGGGATAAAGTTACAGTTGAATTATCACCTTATGATTTATCAAAAGGTAGAATAGTGTACAGATATAAATAAAAAATATAGTCTCTTAACAAGGGGTCTACATATAATCTCGATTTCGTTTCTCAAACTTCTGAATCTGAAGGCACGACATGAAAGTAAAAGCATCAATTAAAAAAAGAAACCCGGATGATAAAATTGTCCGCCGTAAAGGACGGGTTTATGTTATTAATAAAAAGAACCCTCGCTATAAACAACGTCAAGGTTAATTAAGGAATACTATGGCTCGTATTGGTGGTATAGATTTACCAAAAAACAAACGCGGTATTATTAGTTTGCGTTATATCTTCGGAATTGGACCTACTCTAGCTGTTGAAGTTTTAAACAAAGCAAATGTTGAACATTCAAAACGAGTTATGAATTGGACTGACGAGGAGATCGCACGAATTCGTCAAATTGTTCTCGAATGTAAAATAGAAGGACAATTGCGTTCAGAAATCCAAATGAACATCAAACGTCTTATGGATATTGGTTGTTATCGTGGAATAAGGCACCGTAGAGGTTTGCCAGCTCGCGGACAACGTACCAGAACAAATTCTCGTACTAGAAAAGGTCGACGCAAAACCGTTGCTAATAAGAAAAAAGCAGCGAAGAAGTAAGAAATTCATTCTTCGGTTTCGAAGAAGCAGAATTAATCTATTACTCATAATTATAAGTTTACAGGATATTCAATGGCTGCAACAAAAAAGCGCGTAAAAAGAAAAATAGTTTCCGATATTCATGGTAAAGTTTTCGTTAGAGCTACATTTAATAATGTTATGGTAACGATCACAGATGCTTATGGAAATACATTAACATGGTCAAGTGCCGGACGAAATGGTTTTAGAGGATCTAAGAAAAACACACCATACGCTTCTCAAATTTCTGCTGAAAAAGCAGCAAAAGAAGCATTTGAAATGGGTCTTCGTAAGGTAGAAGTTATTGTTCGTGGTCCTGGTTCAGGAAGAGAAGCGGCAATTC
>JBDNFX010000063.1:0-5394 GCA_041689575.1 Kapaibacterium sp. (SeqCode) | reverse complement strand
ATTACTTTTCTATCAAACAAACATATAATTCCAATTACTTCACCATCAGAATTCAAGATTTGATTAAAGAGAAAATGTTTAAATTTAAATTCTTGAAGAAACGGTTCATTATGCATAATGGACGGTAATTTTGTTTCCTCTATGTTTTCAGTACTTTCTAAAAATGAAGTTATATAATTAGATAATGTTTCAGAAATTACGAATGAGTATCTTTTACCTCTCAAATGTGATGAAATTAACTGGTATCGTTTTCCTTCTTTTTGGATTAAACAAGTACAATCGACTTCTAAGATAGAACATAGAGATTTCGTTAGCGTATCAAACAGTTCTGTACCAACTGATTTTGAAGTTGCTTCTAAAAGTTCTTTTACTATTCTATTGGTGAAACTTTCTTTTTGCATTATCTTAAAACCTGCAAAAATAGTCTCTAATGTAGTCGTAATTGGCTCAATTTTCTCGAACAATTCTACTGTGTATGGGTTTACTCCATTTCCAATTAGTAAAATGCCATTTAATACATTGTCTTGTTTTAATGGTTTAAGTACAAATGAACTTACATTTGGAAATGAAGGAGGAAAACCAATATTAGAAAATGAGATGTTTTTGTCATTATTAAAAACTACTTTTTCTAAATTTGAAGGTCTAAATAAATCTACTTCTTGTAAACTAATTTGATAAGGATCTTTGAACAATTGAACAAAAGTTCCGTCAGATTTTCTAACTATTGCAGTTAAAACTAAAAGATTCTGAATAGAAACATCGCTTTGAATTCTTCTATCAGTTAACTCTGCAACGAAACCAAATGTACTTGATGTTTTAGCTAAACAATCTAATAAAATCGTATGGAGACTATTGTTAGAAAATTTTGAAGAAATAAACTCTTGTTGTAATGTAGCAATACTTTTAAATACTTCATTTTTTTCAATAATCTCTTGTTCAGATACTTTTAACTTTGTTATGTCAATCGAAGATGCAATTACTCTAGTTGCTTCACTATTTTCATTTTGAACAGGCGTTAATCTGGTAAACCACCAACTTTGTTTTCCATTTTCGAGTAAACTTTCTTCGTATTCAATAACTACGTTTGTAGCAAAACATTCCTTATACTTACATAATAGTACATTTGAGACTGATTCTGAAATAACTGAAGAAATATCATTTGGTGATTTACCTATTAAATCTTCTCTTTTAATTCCCGAAAGTTTTTCGTGTGCAGGATTCGAATCTATATAAACAATTCTTCCGTCATTTTGTTTTTCAATTACAAAAATGGCTTGGTCAACACTAGAATAAATTGATTGTAAAAATTCTTTTGAATCTAACAATTCTTGATCTTTCTTCTTTTGTTCAGAAATATCAATATTTACACCAATAAAGTGGGTTGGAATTCCATCTTGACTATACCGAGCTTCGCCAATTATTCTTAACCACCGAATTGAAGTATTCTCAGTTGAAATTCGAAATTCTTCATTTACTTGAGCTTTAGAGTCTATTGCTTTAAATATACATGTTTCAATTCTAGATCGATCTTCAACAAAAGTTTGGGAATTCCATTCTTTATTTGATTTAGAGAAAGTATCTTCATCTATCTCATACAATGAAAACATAGTTTTATCCCAATACATTTCTTCAGTTTCAAGATTATATTCGAATATTCCAGTTCTTGCAGCTCTCGTTGCGCGTAAATAGCGGTCGTATAATTCTGAGAATCGTAAATTATCTTCTACTTTATCTGTAACATCTTGATATGTTCCATAAATCTTGAAAATGGTATTTGTAGGTGTTTTTTCAGCAGAAGCATTTAACATAATCCATACTTCATTTCCTAATTCAGAAATTAAAGGTAATTCTATAGAAATGTTTTTTATAGATCCTTTCATCAATTGCTCAAATAGAAAGAGAAGGTTTGTTCTAGTTTCTTTTGTGAAAAAAAGTAACATTTTTTCAAAACTTGGATTATAACTTGTACTAACATTATGTATTGAATACATTTCGTGAGACCAAGTAAGAGAAGAATTTTGAATGTTGTACTCCCAAGTTCCTATTTTATTTAATCTACTTATTGAATCTAACAATGTATTTTGAACTGAAAGTAACTCTTCTAATTTTTTTTGATTTGAAATGTCTCTTGCTAAACAACAGATCATTCGATTCTCAGAAATTACTACAGATTGAATAGTGGCTTCCATTGGAAGTGTTTTTCCATTCATCGTTCTAAGTGCAAATGTAAGGGTGTAATTAATATCATAGTTAGATGAAATCATCATCATCCATACACTGCTTGTAAGATGTGGGCTTAATTCAAATATTGAACGTTTAAATAGTTCAGCTTTAGTAAAACCAATTTCTTGAAGGAATTTTTCATTAGAATAAACAAATTTTCCTTCTTGAGATAGGTAAAAAACAAGAATGGAACTATTTTTGAGGACAATAGCTGCAGAGTTAGAAATTATTTCTTCAGAGGATTCAATTTTCATTTTTTTTTCAATGGTTCTGAATTTCAAGTATTGCCTAATTTTCTAAATCAACGATACTTGATATTTGACATAAAGAACGATTTATTTACTAATTCATTACTAATTTATTGGTTATACCTTGAATAAATACTTTATACTTTTTCGAAATTTCTTCACAAAAGATTTTGAAGAAATATCAAATGAGAAATTACGAACTTTAACTTTGTTAATTACTTTTTGTGCAGTTGCACTTATAGTTTTTCCAATGTTTTTGTTAACTCACTATCTAATGAATGATCTCCAAGGTGCAGTAGTACTATTTTTCATTAGTATTTCATTTGGAAGTTGTTTGATTTTACTTAAACTAACTAAAAACACAGCTGTTGTTGGAAATTTGGGTACATTCTTATTTTTTATATTAACAACCTATTTTGGATACTTTCAAGGTGGTTTTGATTCAACAAGTTTAATTCCTAAAATTGCAACTCCAGTAATTGCATATATACTAGTCGGAAGAAAAAGTGCAATTCTTTGGTTGTTTTTTGAAATAGCTTCCATAACTTCATTTTATATTTTATCAAATTCAGGATATATTTTTCCAATTTCTATTAACGAAGAATGGATTGAATTTGATCGATTTCTACAATTAGTTGCCTCTTTAATAACATTGTTCATTTTATTTATGTATTCTGAAACTTCAAGAATTAAAGCTTTAAATGAGTTAATCAAAGAACGAGAACGATCTGAATCATTACTTTATAATACTCTCCCAAAACATATCGCAATTAGGTTAAAAGATGATAAAAAACAAATTGCAGAATACTTTCCTTCTTGTACTGTTCTCTTCGCCGATCTTGTTGGATTTACAGCAATGTCATCGAACAAAGCTCCAGCCGAAATTGTGAAAATGTTAGATCTCATTTTTTCAAGATTTGATGAGTTAACTTCCAAAAATTCTGTAGAAAAAATTAAAACAATTGGAGATTGTTATATGGCAGCTGTAGGAATTCAAGAACCTCAAAGATTAGAAATAACGAACCATTCTTCAATTGTAGAATTAGGCTTTGCAATGATTGAAGAAATAAAGTCCATTAACAAACAATACAGTTATAATCTTCAAATTAGAATTGGAATATCAAGCGGTGAAGTTGTAGCTGGGGTGATTGGTTTTGAAAAATTAGCCTATGATTTATGGGGAGACACAGTAAATACTGCTTCAAGGATGGAATCTCACGGAATTCCAGGTTTGATACATTGTTCTGAAAACACTTATGAAATTTTAAAAATTCACTACTCCTTTGTTAAAAGTGATTCTATAGATATAAAAGGAAAAGGGAAAATAAATACGTATTTTATCTCGGTAAATAACAAATTCTATTGAATAACTACCGTTCTTGTTTCACCATTTGAGTCTTTTAAGTTGAAAGTTCCCAATGGTAACTTATCAAATGATAACATATCTGTATTTTTAAACACCCTAACTCGTAAACCATTCTTATTTAAAAGAATAAATGTTCCCTTTTTGGCTAATCGAATTGTGTGATGTTTAGTCGATAGAATATTTGTTTCTTTTTGTACAAACTCTTTTGGGAAGGAATTTTCTAATTTATCAAATCCATGTAAAGTGAAAGAAAGTGGATTTTTGAACAAACCATTATTTGTAAGATTAGGATGTTGAGAAGAAAACAATAATGATTTTCCATCAGGAGTTGCACAAGCTCCAGTTACTTCTGCACCTTCAGGTACGACTGCAATTCTTGTTAAATTATCAATGGTTGGATTTTTGTCCATATCAATCATGTACACTTCACAGATTGATTCTTTGACTCCACTTGGTACTCTTCCCATTGATTTACCATTTAAATCTTCATTAATTACTATATATGATTTATCATTAAGTTTTAGAATTGTTAATCCGTCTGGTTGAGATAAATGATTTTCCGTTTTTTCACCAGATCCTCCGTCTAAATAAATAGAAATATCATTTGACTTTGGATTGAAACGTAAAATTCTTCCATAATAATCATGAAAAGCACCATTTTTAACAGAATCAAGTATTTCTGAATCAGTCATTGAATTTGTTAGCCAATTAGGTTTATTTGTCTTTACAGTTTGAATAAAATGGTTACTAAAGGATATTTTTTATCAAATGAACCAGTAAGAATTGATTTAGTCCAGGAATCTTTTCCGGTTTCTGTAAAATAGATACAACCATCAATGTCATTAAATACTCCCCATTCTAAACGATTGAACATTGTCGCACCCTTTAGTAAAGCAACTTCTCTGAACTTAATGGTAGAATCTATATGATCATTTGGCATTATTTCCCACTTAGACGGATTTGATTCTTTATAAACAAACAAATCTCCTTTAGTAAAATCTCCTTCAACTTCTGCAACAAACTTAACAAAGAATCCAGGCGTCATGTCTTCGAACAAATAAACAGTTTTGTTATCTGGTAATATAACCCCACTTTCGAACCCTAATCTCCCCCAATTATATTGTTTACGAATAGCAGTAGCATTTTTGGGATCAATTTCTACCATCCAATTAAAATTTTGATATTTCTTAATCCTAACACCGTCGAATTTTCCTGATAATGTACTTTTAATTTTATAATCATTTGTATCACGAACTCCTTTTCCTTTAGTAAAACCCTCAAAAGGATTATTTTCGCCCCAGTACAATGAACTATGAGATGGATTTTCCGAATCATTTTCTGTTAAATACCATTCTTCTGCAGTCCATATTCTTCCATCAAAACAAGAGACAATTCCACCACAATTCATCCCAGTTTCTCCAACTGTATTTAAAAAGTCCACGTTAAAATAATCACCTTTTCTTCCATCAACCAATTGCTGATATTGAATTTCAAATGTATCAGTTTCTCTATTCTGAACAATTTTGAAATTAGTCATTCCACCACCATCACCAATTT
>JBDNFX010000062.1:0-5150 GCA_041689575.1 Kapaibacterium sp. (SeqCode) | reverse complement strand
TCCAAGTGAAGATGCATTTAGAATTGTTCAACGACTTGCTGGAATTTCTTTAAAAGAAGGTAATTTTGCAGATGCTGCTGCTATCTATAAAGAATTTCAACCCAAATTTTTAATTACGGATTTACGATTTGTTAGAATCATTTCTATGTTAGAAGCTCCATTAGATTCTAAAGTTGTAGTAAAACAATTAAACAGTAAGGTTAATTCTTCATCAGATGAATATATTCCAGTTGTGAGTGCTGACGAAAAAACTTTATACTTTACTGCATTAAATCGTACTGGTGGAAAAGGTTTAGAAGATGTTTGGTATACAAAGTATGAAAATGGTGATTGGACTACTGCAGTCAATTTTGCAGATGTAAATACCTCTTCTCACGAATCATTAATGTCAATTTCTTCTGATGGTACGAAGATAACTGTCTTTGGAAACTATCCTGGCTCTTTAGGTGGTGGTGATTTATTTGCATCACAACGATCAGCTCAAGGATGGACTTCACCAACCAATATGGGACCTGTGTTAAATGCTGCTTCTTTTGAATCTGATGCATTTTATACTAGTGATAACAAACATTTATTGTTTGTTACTGACAGAGAAGGAGGAATTGGGGAATATTGGAAAAAAGGAACATCAAAACATGGTTCTTCTTGGGGAAATACTGATATTTATGTTTCAACATTTGTAAATGGACAGTGGACCAGACCTTTTAATCTTGGCAATACCATCAATACACCGTTTGCAGAAAGAAATCCTTTTTTACACCCAGATGGCAAAACTTTATACTTTGCTTCCGAAGGTCATGCAGGTATTGGTAGTTTAGATGTTTACAAATCTACTCGACTGCGTGAAGATTCTTGGACAGAATGGTCGGAACCTGTAAACCTTGGAAAACAAGTAAATGGATATGATGCTGATTGGGGGTATTATTTTACTACTTCTGGTGATAGAGCATTCTTTTCAGGTGTGCGACCAGGGAGCATTTCTGGTTCATCGGATATTTATGAAGTAACACTTCCAGAAAAAATGAGAGCCGGTGCAGTAATCACACTTTCCGGTAAGGTAACGGACGAAAACGGTAAGCCACTTTCAGCTACATTACGTTATGAAGATTTAACTTCAAGACTTATTCTGGGTGAAATTCAATCTAATCCTACCGATGGTTCTTATTTCTTGATTCTACAACCAGGTAAAAATTACGGATACTTTGCCTTTAAAGAAGGGTATATACACGATGCAAAGAATTTAGATCTACGTAAAGAATCTGGTAAAGAAAGTAAAAACTTCACAAAAAACTTTACACTTTACTCTACTAATACAAAAAACTCTAAAGGAAAAACATTCCTTATCAATAATCTATTCTTCGACACTGGAAAATGGGATTTACGTTCAGAATCGTATCCTGAACTGGATCGTTGGATTGAAGTGTTGAAAAATTCTATGTCAGGTTCAAAATTTGAAATTGCTGGTCATACCGATGATGTAGGAACTGATGCAAACAACAAAGCGTTATCGCAAAATAGAGCAAATTCTGTTTTAGATTATTTAGTTTCAAAAGGAATTAGCAAATCGAACTTTACTGCTGTTGGGTATGGTAAAAACAAACCTGTGGAATCAAACTCTACTGAAGACGGTCGCCAAGCCAACATAAGAGTTGAAATTATTTTCCGTTAAAGTGAAGTTTTCAAAAGTAATACATATAGCAAAAGACTTTCAAATATTTCTTAAAAACGTTTGGAAGTCTTTTCCTTTTTTGATTCAGTTAATTTTTTCTACTACTTTATTTCTACTTACTGTATTTTCCATTCTACATTTTCTATTTCCACCTAAAGTTTTGGTAGATTATTCTCGAATTGTTTATTCTAAAGAAAACGAAATTCTCCACGTAACCCTAAGTGCCGATCAAAAATGGAGAATTCAAGCGCACTTGTCCGAAATTCCTGAACGCACCCAAAATCTATTACTTTTTAAGGAAGATAAATACTTTTACTATCATTTTGGGGTAAATCCAATTTCAGTGATAACTGCATTTACTTCGAATTTCATTAGTGGGAAACGGCTTTCAGGTGCATCAACTATCACGATGCAAGTTGCTCGCCTTTTACAACCTAAAAGTAGAACATATAGCAACAAATTAATAGAAATATTTCGAGCCTTACAGTTGGAATGTCTGTTTTCTAAGGATGAAATATTAGAAATGTATTTCAATCTTTTGCCGTATGGTGGGAACTACGAAGGATTAAAAACTGCGTCGTTCTTTTATTTTCAGAAACCAATTTCTACTCTTACCATTTCACAAATAGTTGCACTAACCATAATACCGAACAAACCAACATCGTTACGCCTTCAAGAAGGAAATTACCAAATTAGTCGGCAGAGAAATAAATGGTTGCAAGAATTTTATTCTTCAGGAATGATTACTCAAGATGAGTTACAAGAAGCTATATATGAACCATTTGAACCGAGAAAAAGAAAATTACCCAATTTTGCTCCACATTTTTCTACTCGTTTAGCAATTCGTAACCCTCGTTCTACAGAAATATATTCTACTTTAGATGCTCGTATTCAACAATTAGCCGCAACGCTTACTAAAAACTATACAATGCGTTTGTATGCTCAAGGAATATACAACGCCTCTATATTTATAGTTGACAATAAAACTTCCTCTGTGATAGCGTATGTAGGCTCAAATGACTTCTTCGATACGCTTCATGCTGGTCAAGTCGATGGAATTACTGCTACTCGGTCACCAGGTTCTACTTTAAAGCCATTGTTGTATGCAAAAGCTTTTGAAAAAGGTCTCGTGACACCAAAAAAATTACTATTGGATATTCCTATAAACTATAGTGGCTATGTTCCAGAAAATTTGGATCAATCTTACCGTGGTTTTGTAACAATGGAAGATGCACTTATTAACTCATTAAACATTCCTGCAGTAAATATTCTATCGGAATATGGATTAGAATCTTTTTTGAAGGATCTAGAACTCGCTCAAATGGAAACTATTCTTAGACAAAGGAAAAAACTTGGGCTTTCGGTGATTTTAGGGGGGTGTGGAACCAATCTGGAGGAATTAGTTCGGCTATACTCGTTTTTTGCAAACGAAGGTTTAAGAAAACCACTTCGATTTCTAAAAACTGACGAAATTGAAACTGATACTACTCGAATTATTCAGGAAGAATCTGCATACATTCTTTCTTCAATTTTAGCATCTCTTACTCGACCTGATCTTCCTACTAATGTTGAATCCAATATTCGGATACCACGTATTTCGTGGAAAACAGGCACATCTTATGGTAAACGTGATGCATGGTCTATTGGGTATAACAAACAATATACTATTGGCGTTTGGGTTGGAAATTTTAATGGCTTAGGAGTTCCCACATTAAGCGGTGCTAATTCTGCTACTCCCTTATTATTTGAGTTGTTTTCTTCACTTCAATACCGTGGTGATGTTTCTGCATATTCACTTCCTAAAAACCTTCAACAACGTGTTGTTTGTTCGGAATCTGGCGATGTTCCTAATTCGTTTTGCACTTCCATTGTTTCCGATGTATTTATTCCTTTACGGTCTTCGAACAAAGTATGTGAACATTTGAAAACTGTATCTGTTTCTGCCGATGAAACCGTAAGCTACTGTACAAGTTGCCAACCTCCTTATGGAGCTACGAAACGCTTGTATTATAACTTCCCAGCGTCTTTAGTTGCATTTTATTCTGCACAAGGAATAATGAAAAAAACTGAACCTCCCCATAACTACGATTGTAATCGTTTTTTTAAATCTGGAGCACCAATAATCAATTCGATAATAAACGAAAAAGATTATATCATTGAAGACGATTCTACACAAAAGCTACAACTTTCAGCAGTAGTTCAACCAGATGTTACAACCATTTTCTGGTACGTAAATGATAAATTGGTTTCTTCCTCACCCGCCAAAATACCTTATTTTTATAAACCCAAAGAAGGTAATCTCAAAATCTCTTGTTCCGACGACAAAGGTAGAAATTCTTCCGTTTCTATTACCGTTAAATACCTCCGATAGAAGAAAAAATTTATACTTAAATAATAACAATGATAAAATTTAGTACTGATTTAAAATGAAAACTATTATTGTTCTATTTTTTGTCATTACTTCATCAACATTGATTGCACAGAATGAAAGTGGAGAACGCCAGAAAAATTATACTGAATACCATTATAATTGAATTTCATTCCATCGTGGATTTCCGATTATTCGAATAATCCCACCTGTTGACACGTTGATGCCATTGGATATTCAATGAGCGTATATTTATGAAGTTACATTGTTCCGAAGACCGGTATATCAGTTGTTTGGAAAACATTATGAATACTTATACAAAATACTCATTGGAGCTCAGAAAGCATTTGGTGTGCTTGGAAATATTTGTACAAATTGGAGGACTTTGACCCGATAAGGAGTGCGCAATACAAATTATGAACTTTGATTGATGGAGGAGTAAAGTTCAAACTTATTTTTTGGCATACTAAATATAGTTTAGTCCGAAAAGCCCAAATCTTGCCTTATTAATTACCACTAAAAGTGTATTCACCATTGGAACAATCTATGTACAGAATTATGGCAATTCCTAATTTATTTTTAATTATCAGGAGAATAAAAAAGCCATCTTAACTTTACAATGGCTTTTTATTATTGATAGTTTATGGTTTACTTAATTATAGTGCCTTTAACTTTAGCATACCTACAACGTTTGAGACCTTTCGGACATCGGCTTCTGTAAATTGGTTTGAATTATCAGTACAATTAAAATCTCCACCAACTGTTTTTGGAGCACCCTCTAAAGTTGTTAATTTATTATCATCACACCAAAAATCTCCACCAACTTCTTTTGGAGCCCCTTCTAAAGATGTTAATTTATTATTTATACACCAAAACCCTTTACCAACTGTTTTTGGAGCCCCTTCTAAAGATGTTAATTGATTATCAATACATAAAAAATCTTTACCAACTTTTTCAGGAGCACCTACTAAACTTGTTAATTGATTACTTTCACAATAAAAACTTTTACCAACTTCTTTTGGAGCACCTTCTAAACTTTTTAATTGATTTACAGAACAATTAAAATCTTTACCAACTTTTTCAGGAGCACCTACTAAACTTGTTAATTGATTA
>JBDNFX010000061.1:0-2417 GCA_041689575.1 Kapaibacterium sp. (SeqCode) | reverse complement strand
TCCTTGTATCGTTGTTGTACTGTATTTGTTTCACCTTACAGAGGTGAAGGTTTCTCGCTTCCAACTTTAGAAGCAATGGCCTCTGGTTTGCCGGTTATTGTTACACAAGGCGGACCAACCGATGAATATGTTACAGAAGATTGTGGGTGGATTATTCCTTCTACTCAAACTTCTATAGGAAATAGATTTGGAAATTACGATCTGACTGGGAATGCCTTTGTTTTAGAACCAGATAGAGATGCTCTTTCTGATGCACTATTGCGGTCATTCGCTTTCCCTAACGAATGTATTCAAAAGGGCTTAAATGGCTCACTGATTGCACGTACTCAATTAACGTGGAATATTGCTACAATGAAAGCTCTAAAACGCTTAGATGTATTGTACAATACTACAATGGCTAATGACGCTGCAGATGTTTTACAAGATACTTTCGATTCTTCTACAATTTTTGCTCAGGCTGAAGTTGCATTTAGAGAAAAAGATTTTGATACTGCCATTGAATTGTATAACAATGTTTACACAATTCGTGGTATTTCGGCTAAATTAGCCTTGTTGGGTGTACACCGTTTAGCGATGATAGGCATTCACGACAATGAAATTGAATTTGTTGAAGATTGTTTAGTAAAAGCAGATGAATTTGTCCTTGACCATCCAGACACTCTCTATTTAAAAGCATCGTTGTTGGCATTAAAACAACAATGGGTAGAAGCATCTGAGATTTTAACAACGTTAATTGAAAATTGGGATTCCTATAGGTTTATTTCTATTATCGGAATTCGTTTAACGAACTTACTTTGTGCTGCAGGGAATGCTATATATTATGGTTCTTCGGATTTAGAAGACCGTACTGAAGAAGTTTCTGCTGCACATCAGTTATATAGTGCTTCGCTAAAAGATGACCCTGATAATGCTGAGGCTTGTTATGGTACAGCTCTTTGTTTCTATGAATTTGGTTTATTAAATGATGCAAAGAAAATGGCTGAATGGGCTTTACAACTATCTCCAGATTTTACTGCAGCAACCGACTTGTCACAAATCATAGAAAATGAATCACTATCTTAAATCTATTTTTGGATTATAGAACTACTGTTTTACTTGATGTATTTCAATAAACTACTTGTAGCTTTACCAATACGTTAATGCTGAAATTATTCTTTTGTTAGCTCTTTTCAACGTAATTCTATCACAGAATAACTGTTGAAAAGAGCTTTTTCTATTCTGTCTTAAATTATAAAATAATTTTACAAACAAGCTTTTTTAAGCAGTAAAGGGTAAAGAATTACCCCTCTCCCCATAGAAGGAGTAGGGAGATATTCGGTTTTGTGGGTTTTTTTGATGGGAATTCCCTTTAGCACAAGGGGAGAGGGAATAGATTGTTATAGGAGAGATATGTTTTTTCATAATAGAATTTACATCGCAACGTTTACAACGTTAAGAGTGATTTTTTTTAGGTTTTTATTAACTTTTTAATATTATGTTTTTACTTTTTCAATACCCAGAAATTTATTGTACTTACGAAGAAGACTATTCCGAAAACGAATCGACTGATGAACAAGAAGAAGTTTCTTCTGATGGTGATGATGCGTTTAGTTCTGAAGAAGGTTATGAACAAGCTTTTTATGGCGACAACGATGAAGATGCTTAATCAATGAATACTATTCCAATAGCCTTACTTGGTTCTGGTGCAATGGGGAAAGAACTTCTCTTGCATTCAGAACCTTATTTTTTGCCAGTTGTTTCAGTCTTTGATATTACAATTCCGTTTAAAACAGAAAATTTTAAAAACGATTTCGCTGTTGCAATTGATTTTACTCTACCACATTTGGTGTTAGACCATATTAAAATAGCTGCAAAAAATGGAGTTAATCTAGTTATTGGAACCACTGGTTGGTCAGAGCATTTGGATGAAATAAAAGAAATAGTTGAAAATTCTAATATTGGAGTTATCTATGGAAGTAATTTTTCTATAGGTATGCAAATGACTTTTAAAACAGTTAGAGAACTTGCTAGTTTGATTAATTTAGTAGATGATTATGATATTGCTGTTCACGAATATCACCACACAAACAAGGTCGATTCACCTTCGGGTACGGCAACTTCTTTAGCAAAAATACTTTTAGAATCCATTGAAAGAAAAACTACTATAGAATCGAATGCAATTCAAGGAAAAATTGACCCAACGGTACTTCATTGTAGTTCAACACGTCTGAGTTCTGTGGTAGGAAAGCATATAGTAACGGCTGATTCGTCCTTCGATACTATAGAAATATCGCATAACGCCAAAACAAGAACTGGATTTGCACTTGGTGCCTTACGTTCAGCACGTTGGATTAATGGCAGGAGGGGCTTTTATAACTTTGAAGATGTATTTGAAGAAGTGTTACAAAATGTTGAATAAAATTCCAGTAGTTATTTTT
>JBDNFX010000060.1:0-6325 GCA_041689575.1 Kapaibacterium sp. (SeqCode) | reverse complement strand
CTTTGAAAGGGGTGAAAGTTGTTGAACGTTTTTTTCTAATAATGTAATTTTCTTGTCCAAACGGAATAGAAAAAGTATAAAACCACCAAAAACCATCAAAGTAGTTATCAAAACAACATAGAGTGAATGTTCTACTAAAAAATTATACATTGGACTTAGGTTTTATGGGTTAAACGAATTTTTTCACTGACGTATAATCATATCTAAAATTGAAAACGATACTATTGAATTGTAATATTTCAAAGCAAGTATTGATAATTTACGTATTTTAAGTAAATTTATTAATATTTTTCTCAACCATACTTCTCAAAATGGAACAAACTATTCCTTTAGATGAATGGCTCGAAAGTCTCTTCTTTGAGTTAAAAATGGCTCGGACTATTGAAGTTTCTTCTGAAAGGAGCCAGTATTTTTATACTAAACTTTTAAAAGAAGAAGGGTTTTTTAGAGATAAAGCCTGGATATGGATTTTATATGGCGATTGGTCTTCACATCAAACAAATTTAGAATTACGTGACTTTTTTCCTTCTATTGGACAAATTGAAACAGTTGCCGAGCGAAAAAATTATAGAATATTAACAATTGATCAAATTGAACAAGTTAAAGAATATGCCCGTTATATTCGGTTTAATGAGTTAGAAGCTGAATTAACAGATTTAAAAAAACAAGTCCTCGATTTAGAAAATAGAAAATTAGAAACAAATTTAAAATTAGAAGTTGCAATTAAGGATTCAGAAATTAATGAACTTAGGGCTGAAAATGGGAAACTTCGTAAGAAATTAGAAATGTATGTCGGGCATTCTTCTCTTGAAATTATTCCCCCAACTCCAGGACCAACCCAAGTTAGAATTCCTTATGAAAAAGTATTAGACGAATTACAATCTTCAGTAAAAAAACAAAACAACAATGAATTGTAAAGCCGCATTTTCATTTTTGCGAGAATCTGAGTCTTTAGTTTTTTCCAAATTAATTTCTTTAAGAAATGAAGATTTTTCAAAAAAAATTGATGATAGTTGGACTGTTTCGCAGAACTTCATACATATTCTTGAAATTGAGAAGTTAATTTTTGAATCTGCTACAACTGTTGATTCAGAAACAAAAATTGAAGATAAATCAGAACAAATCAAGTATTTGATATTAGAGTCTAATAGGAAATTTAATGCACCCGATATGTTTCAACTTAAACAAGAATTCATTTCTATTGAGGATTTTATTGACTCAAATAAAAAATCTCCGATTTGAAATTTATCAATTTATTGAAACTTCTACCTTAGATAAAATGAGTGAAGTTTCTCACCCATTATTTGGTCATCTTTCTCAATATGATTGCTTAGTATTCGTTGATTCTCATACAAAACGTCATATTAAACAAAACAACAATATACTCTCCCATTATATATTATAGGCAAAATTATGCCATTGATTCATAACACTCAACAAGCTTGTGAAGGAACAGGAACTACTCTTTCACATGCAAAAGCATTTCATAAAGTTGCAAATCAAAAAGATTGTGTGATTATTAGTAGAGCAGTAGGGAAATGGGCTACAGGTTTAATAGAAGAAGGATATGCCTCGAAGGGATATCATGTAAAATCTAAATCTTGTGATTGGGGACCAATGGCAGGATTTATATGCGTGGATCCTCGATTTACAAAACTTGGAAATTCTACTTCTGCACGTGAAAATCAAAGGAAAGCAAATATTGCCGCTACTTCTCATGGTGCTGAGGAAACGGATATATATATTTCTTTCAAAAGATTCCAATGGTTGTTAGACAACAAAGCTATAAAAATTATAAATTCTTCAATTACAAAAAAACATGTTTTGGCTTCTTCGTCTGATCAAAGCATTACGATGAATTTTATTCTCGAAAGGACAATTTTTGTTCCGGGAACATCAATGAGTATGTATAAAGTTTTCTACCACCCTAAAGAAACAGTATTATTTGGCAGCCTTTATGCCAATAAAAGCATGCTTTCAGGTGGTTCACTACTTTTCCCAGTGAAAGCCTTTATTGACCCTCTTTGTCCTACTGCTATAAGAAAGACTTTTAAGGCAGCTATGACTGGTGATTATGATTTATGGGCAGTGTTTCCAAAAGCGAATTCAGTAGATGTATTTGGTATAGACAAAAGACCTGTTGAATGGTCAAGCAGATTTACCGTTGCAAGCAAGGGTGGGGGTGGTTCAAAATCTATCAAATCATTTGAGAGATTAGAATCTGCTAAAAATCCTCATATGGGGAATATTACTGATCGAACAATTGAGATAAAAGACGCTTTAAATGCTGAGATAAATCATCCCGGTGGTATGATGGTTCATCATAGTGATGAAGCAGGTAGACCATTGATGACAGAAGTTGATTTAAATGTAATCGCATTCATTCCAAATGATTCAGAAGCATATCAAATTAAAACGTATCTCGATCTAAATGAATTTATCAAACTTGTAATAAAAGATTATTCCATTACTCTTAACCCAGGATGGGGATTAGATCCGAAATTACTTATTGGTGGGTTTAGAGCAACTAATCAAGGAAATTGGGAAGTATAATGCAAAATATGATAGTAAAATTTTTCTTATTTTGTTTACTATTTGTTATTCAAATTCATTTTGTAGTAGCTCAAGTTAAAAAGGACTTTCTTACATCTGTTGTTCAGTCGTATGTTACTTCTGAAAGTAATTATCGATACAATTTTACATATAAGTAAGTATCAAGTAGGTTCGGTCATAGTATTCGACCACTTTTCAAATCTATCACTAAATCATACGGTAGTTACGAACTTTCAAAAAACCTAGTACTTATTACCGATAGTATTAATGTTACAATAGATTCTATTGTAACATTTTCCAATACGATGGAAAAGATTTTTTTTCGAAAGCTCCTACTGACACAATCTTAAAGAAACAGTCCACACAGAATATTACACAATTCCTTTTTATACGAAGGATTCAATTGCCTTTGTAGGGGACATTGTTTGGATTCTTAAAGATGGAAGAGTTCTAAAAGCAGGGTACGGACAAGTAGGGTTCTACAATTTTGTTAGACAAAAAGCCTTACCTGTTAAAAGAATTATGCAAGCATGGCCAATTACAAATAGTGATTATAAAAGTGATATTTCTATTTCAGAATTAGAGGCATCAGTTTTAAAAAAATAATCACTCAATTACATTATAATAGTATAGAACTCTAAATTTAGTACTTCACTATAATTTGATTATTGTTTTTACTTCGTAATGAATAAACGCCATTAGCTAAAGATGAAATATCTACTTGAGAGTTAGATACTTTTGTAGAAAAAACTTCGGTGCCTGTTACTGAATAGACAGAAATTTCTTCATTACTTTCAATTCCATTCAGATTTAGAATACCATTCGTTGGATTAGGATACACCACCAATGTCTTTACTTCAGAAACTACAGAACTTTTTGTAAATATTTCTCTAAGCAATTGTTTCAATTTATAATAGGTTGGGTACACTGAAGAAACTTCATTGCTTTTTACTGCTAAAACACCTGCTACGTTAAATTGTTTCATTGCAAATGGAGAAAAGCCGAACCGTCCTTGCGATGAAACTTCGTCATACCATTCATTGGTTGAATTTTTCTTTTCTAACCAACAGCCAATGCCATAACGTTGTTTAGGTACGTCTGCATCAATGTTTGGAAACTGCATATACGGTGAATATAGAATTGTTGCATTTCTTGTTTGATCTGATATCATCATATTCAAAAATTCTGGTTTTAATACTTCTACTCCGTTATACATTCCTTTTTGAATAATCATTTGTGGAATAGCAAGGTATTCTTGAGCTGTTGAAAAAACTCCACCATCTATTCTCGGATTTAAAGTTGAATATAAAATAGGAATATCAAATCCTGTTTTTACCATTCCTAATGGTTTTTTTACATACTGTGCATAGAGTGAGTCCCAACATACACCAGATGGATACGGCAAACCAGAAACAAGTTCTGCTATCCTTCCAGCTATTTGCATTGAATTTGAACCATAATTGAGATATTGACCCGGTGAACTTGTTAAATTCTCAAGAAAAACATTTTGTACACATTCTTCTAACGTACCTTTGTACGTTAGGTCATCTACGCATGCAGTTGGACCAGTTAAATTTCCGGGGAATCCTGAAGTAAAAGTAAATAATTGTCGAATTGATATCGATGCTTTTTCTGGCGATAAATTTGGAAAAAATGTACCACAAGTATCATCTAAACTAAGTTTTCCATCTTGAACTAAACCCATTATTACTAATCCAGAACTCCACTTGCTAGCAGAAGCTATTGGCATCAACCTATCTTCTGAAACGGTTTTGTTTGGTAAATTATACGATTGCTTATAGACAACTGCATCACCAACAGAAATTATCAGACACACTCCACCATAATCTGCTTGACCAGTACCACCTAAAGCTCTTAGTGAATCTTGAAGCAATTTATCTATTTCACTGAAATCCCACATTTGAGCATTATTCCGTAGTGGTGATAACAACAATACGAATACTACTACCGATATGAAGAAAGGTTTCATTGAAAATTATCTTTATACTTTATGAATACATCTAAGACCCTTACAAACTAGAAAAGGTTTATTCTCAGTAGATAGTTACTTGTTTTTAATTCTTTCCTTTGCAGATTCAGAAAGTGCAATCAATTCACTTCTTGCTAATTTTTTGATAACATTACTTTTCGAAATCGTAAGGCTGACCAATTTTCATTTATAGAAATTTGGGTAACTGGTTCATTAAACAACTTCCCTACAAAATCCTATCCTGAATCTCTATAAATTTCTGATTTTTACTTTTTGGAACTTTTTTGGGATAACAGAACCATACATTTTCATCATTATCTGATATTAGGTCCTACCAAACTAAAGAAAGTTTCTACATCCTTTGTTGTAGTTCTAAACCAATAAAGAAGGAAGTTTCAGTTACGTTTTCAAAATTAGAGCTTTCCAATTCGCTATCTTTATTCGTCAACCTTTCCAAGTCATTCGTAACATTCTAAAGCGAAACAGTACTTTTTTCAGTAATTCTAAATTTTTTTTAAAATTGCGTTCAAATTCATCTTTTCATTCGTTAATTTCCAAAAATACAAAATCGTGAACTATTTTCGCAGAAACAAATTTCCAAAACTATTATGAAATGCACTTTTTTGTCTTTCATTGGAATTGTTCTAACTCCCTCTCACATTGAGGGAGATGGTCGTGGAGAGGGGGCAAACCTTAGCCTCCCACCGAAAGGCACCCTCTCCCCTTGAGGGAGAGGGCAGGGGAGAGGGGTAATTCTGAACAAAACTCTCCTTTTGGGGCAGCGTTAAATTCTAATTCACTTTCTTTTCCTCAAACCGAATACCCGAGCATTGTTGTTGTATTTTATTTCGTACATCCCAATACCAATTCCAATCCTTGTGGGCTTTATCATTATAATACAATGTGTAGCCTCCGCTGGTTGCTCCAAATGCATTTTGTTGAACTATTACAGCTTTAGCGTAACTTATCAGTTTTTTTAACCTTTTTTCGCCTACAACTCCTGATGAACTTTTTGGAATCGAATCAATTAATTGAAATGACCATACTCTCATTTCATTCTGTCCTGTCCAAATACTATATTCAGACAACGTTTCCGCTTGTAAATACCCATTTTTTGGATCATTTTGTTTAATCATAAAATTTGAGCTTAACAATACCGACATTAACCCCTGAAAAATCTCTTCATTACTTTGTTCACACGTTGTGTGCAATTGGTAGACAGTCGTACCACAAGAACTTACTACCACCATCAACAACACCATTAAAAACCATTTCATCATCGTAACACCTTTTAAGAAAATTTATAAAATCTTCTCAAATATATTCTACGATTTGACGCTCAATGACAAAACAAATGAAAAATGGTTTTCAACAAAAAAAAGCAACTTTGTGACTCGCTAGTGGGGGGGGGGGTAACAGATTTAAGTTTTTGGGAGTAAAGGAATCGAAAAAGGAATTTCGGTATCTAACTCTGATATATCTGTTGTCTCTTTTAGTTGATATCGTATAAATTCTACAAAATATATTATAAAACATCTAGTTAATTAAAGTTAGTTCAACGTATGTTTTTCAAAATTCTTTAATGGTATAAAATCAAATCCTTTAAAGGTATTTAAATTAGAATTAACAGTATCATTTTCTGAAATAAACAAAAAATTATGTTCTAATTTTTTTCGGATTTCTTTAAGAACACCAAAAGGATTCTTGTCTTTTAAATCATCATTATCAATGAAACAAATTTCGGTTACAATTGAGAATAACGATATTGAATAAGGATTTTTG
>JBDNFX010000059.1:0-1185 GCA_041689575.1 Kapaibacterium sp. (SeqCode) | reverse complement strand
TTCAGAAATATATAATGAAGTAATTATTGGTTTACCACTTGCATACGATATAGAATCTAATCGAAGTTGTAATATCAGATTCTCATTCATATTTAACTCAAAAAAAGAACTCATAGAACCACTTTGGGTATATGTCATTTGTACTGAATCCGTACATTGCACCTGCCAATGAATAGGGCTGTTTCCTTCATTCCCTGCTGCAACAACATAACCAACTTGAGGATGAATTGCAACTAAAGAATCAATAAATTGAGTAGATAGATCAGACCCATCGTGTGGTACTTCGTGTGAACCTAATGAGGCATTTATGACTATAGGTCTCCCTAATTCTACAGATTTTTGCACTAAGTACAACGATGCATCAACTAAGGAAGATGACCGATCCCAGTCTAATGCAACAACAATAATATCAGCATCAGGAGCATGCCCAGAAAGTCCAGCGGCAGTTCCAGATACGTGAGTACCATGAGACGAATAATTAACATCCCTATGACGAACAATTGAATCACCATTGATAGTTGCTTGAATTTGAGAATAATTCCATTCAGTACCGTAAGTGAAACCTATTGGCTTTAGTACTGACATTGTATCGTTTTGGTCCCAAATGTATTGAATACGTGAACGAGTGCCATCAGATTTAACCATAAATTCAGGATGAAAAAAATCAATTCCAGTATCGATAATTCCAACAATAACGCCTTTTCCAGTGCTTGATTTTTTTAAAGGTGGAACACCCTGATGCACTTTGTCGGAACGAGAATGGATAACGGACTCTACGTTTAAAGGAGTATACCGTACGCCACATTCAAATTGACGAACAGAGGGCAACTGAGAAAATCGAATAATGCTTTCAGCAGGTATTTGAGCTGCAATAATTGATCCTGCAACAGCGGTAACTGTTCCTTTAAATTGAAAAATTTCCCTTTTCAAAGTTGCTGTATCTCCTTGAACTAATATCCCAATAGTTTTTTTAGGAGATGAAAATTGATGTTCTCTAATGGAATGAAATCGATTTTGACTGTGAATTTGAACGGAAAATACAATCGATAGAAACGAAACAAGAAGAAGGGTTTTCATAGTTTTACAATTAGCATAAGAAATCTTAGTAACAATAAAACACAATTTTATACTTTATTGTTACCGTACACTGCTAAATATACTAAAGAAAAAATGAAATCAGACTAC
>JBDNFX010000058.1:0-14300 GCA_041689575.1 Kapaibacterium sp. (SeqCode) | reverse complement strand
TTTTTATTCTCGTTTAGACGGAGTTTCAGATCCTGAAACTAAACGAAAAATTATTGGTAAAACATTCATTGACCTTTTCGAAGTTGAAGCAAAAAAATTCCAAGATGCACGATTTTTAGCCCAGGGTACTTTATATCCAGATGTAATTGAATCTGTTTCTGTTAAAGGTCCGTCTGCTACTATAAAATCGCATCATAATGTTGGTGGTTTACCAGAAAAAATGAATTTACAACTTATTGAACCGTTCAGAGAGTTATTCAAAGATGAAGTTCGAAATGTTGGAAAATTGTTAGGAATTCCAAATTGGTTTGTGGAAAGACACCCTTTTCCAGGACCTGGTCTTGCGATTAGAATACCGGGCGAAATAACAATAGAGAAAATTTTAATTCTTCAAGAAGCTGATGAAATTTATATTGAAGAAATAAAAAATGCAGGATTATATAATGAAATTTGGCAAGCATTTGCAGTGTTGTTACCAGTAAAAACTGTAGGAGTTATGGGTGACGAACGAACCTATCAATACGTATGTGCATTACGAGCTGTTACCTCAACAGACGGAATGACTGCAGATTGGTATCCAATGCCATATCAACTACTTTCGAAAATCTCAAACCGAATTTCAAATGAAGTTGTTGGTATCAATCGAGTTGTCTATGACATCTCTTCAAAACCTCCTTCTACAATTGAATGGGAATAATAATTCTATCCACAAATTCTTAATCACTAAAAAAAGCTCTTATATAAAACATAAGAGCTTTTCCAATAAATGGTATAATATTCATATTCCTACAAAATTATACAGATTGGTGCTTAGAGATAATTTCGATACTTCGTAACATATCAAAAAGAGAGTCTCTTGAAATAGGTTTTACTAAATAGCCATTGCAATCTAATTTAAAAGATGCTTGAATATTTTTAAAATCACTTAATGCTGTTAACATAACAACTTTTACCGATTGAGTTGTCTGTAACTCACTTTCAATTTGACGTATTCTCTTTAAAACTTCGTGACCATTTGAATCAGGAACCATTATATCTAAAATTAATAAATCAAAAGGTTCTGAATCTGAAATAGCACTAGTAAATTGAAAAATCGCTTCTTTTCCTGAAGAAACAAGTATTAATTCACCAACATTTTCAAGCATTTCTTTTAATACTATTCTATTCAAAAGTTCGTCATCAAGAATTAGGATTTTCATTTTTTACCTTCAAATTATTTATTAATGTAATATTTTAAACGAAATATCTGTTGCTTTAACAGAGTGAGTAATTGCACCAACAGATATGTAATTTACATTACTTTTAGCAATTTGACAAATATTTTTTAAAGTTATTCCACCAGAAACTTCCACTTCTATAGTTTTAGGTATGAATGTAATAGCTTCCTTGATTTTTTCTATTGAAAAATTATCTAACATAATTCTATCTACTTTACCTGTTTTCACAGCAATTTTGACATCTTCAATAGTACGAGTTTCCACTTCGATTTTTACTGAGTTATTAGCATAAATAAAGGCTTTTTCTATCGCCTTTTCGATTCCACCACAAGCATCAATATGATTGTCTTTAATTAGAATCATATCCCATAATCCAAATCGATGATTTAGACCTCCTCCACAGAATACTGCATATTTATCCAATGCTCTCCATCCTGGTATAGTTTTACGAGTATCTAAAATTTTCGTTGTAGAGTTTTTTAATTCTTTTGTGTATTCAAATGTAGTTGTTGCAACTCCAGACATCCGTTGTAAAAAGTTTAGTAGTGTTCTTTCTACTTCTAATAACGCTCTAACATTCCCTTTAAACACTCCCAGGATAGTTCCACTTTCGTGAAACTGCTTATCTTGAACATATAGCTCATAGGTAAGTTTTGCTTTAAACACATCTAATACTAACTGAATTATTGGCAAACCACAAATAACTGCATCTTCTTTTAAAAGTAATTTAGCAGAACCCTCTAAATTTTCAGGTATAGTACTGATAGAAGTTATGTCTCCAATTCTGACATCTTCATTGTATGCTAATTGAATTAATGAAGAAATTTCGTCTTTATAATCTAATATGTTCATTGAATTTATTTTCTCAAATCGACTACAGTATAAGTATTAGATGGTTGATATGTATAATCTGAGACTAATAATGCTTTTTCTTTAATATTGAAAATTTTAAAGTAATCATCTTGTCCATTTGATTGAATTATGATTCCTATAATTTTGTTATTTTTCAATTCTAAGGTTATCTTAGAAACACCTTGTTCCATAGATGATTCGTTCTTTGGTTGCAAAACTAACAAGGTAGATTTATTCAAACTTCCACCTGAGGTTAATGAAATAGGTTTATAATTAACAAGTATACTAAAAAAAACGGCATCAATTGAAAATTGATTTTTGTTTTGTTTCGCTATGGAAATTACTACATTTTTTTTCTTATCATCTACATTCCAAATGTTTTCGCCATCACAAAGTAATTTTCTCCCTGGAAATGTAATTGAATATTTATTCCCCTTTGTAGCAAGAATAGTTCCTTTCCCGTTAAAATTATCATTTGAAAATTGAATTGAAATTCCTTTATAATTTACGAATTGTTTTACTAATTGTTCGTGTAATTCTTCTTTTGAAGAACTACCAAAAAGTATAAAAGGGATAAGAAAAAGAATGGCTCCAATTTGTAGTTTCATTAAAATGGTGTTTTGTAAATTTCTACTTCAGTATGTTTTTTCAATGCATCAAGTATAACAGATGAATCTCCGCAAATTCCAAGTGTTAACTGATCAGGATGTAGAAATTGAGATTTTTTTTCATTGATTTCATCTAATGTAATACTGCCAAAAGATGAAATTAGTTCCATCGGGAAATCTAATGGTAAACTTTGTTGAACAGTTTTTACAAAAAGGGATAAAAGCTTTTGAGGTGTTTCCATTAGTCTTGAATAAGAACCAAGTAAATATTGTTTTGTTCTTAAGAGTTCTTCTTTTTCTATTGGTTCAATTTTTAAACGTTCCCATTCCGAAAATATTGAAATAATTGTGTCTTCAAAATATTCATTTCCAACAGATGTAAATGCAATAATTTCAGATGCTGCAGGTTTGGCAGACAAACTCGAAAAAGCTCCATAAGTGTATCCTTTTTTCTCACGAAGCAACATAGAAAGTCTTCCTAATATACTTCCACCAAAAAGTGAAAGAACTATCATTAAAAGAGGCGTATCCTTGTTCGTTGGAAATATTCCATTCTGACCTACTTTTATCACAGCTTGTTTTGATTTTTCCTTATGTGCTACTATAGATTGTCTACTTATTGCGGTGTTATAGAAGCTCTCAATTTCTCTATATTTTTTCGATTCTAATTTTGAAAAATATTTACTTTCTAAATGAGATAATCTCTCTTCGGATAAGGGACCTGTTAAAAAGATATCAATTTTTGAGTTTTCCAATATTGAAGTGTATACATGTAGTATTTGATTTCTTGTCATATCAGAAATAGATGACAAAAATCCTGAAAAAGGATATTGATAATAATGCCCTTTGTAAAATAACGAACTGAATGCTATTCCACAAAGAGAATCAGGATCAGAATCTCTAAACAACAATTCAGATTCCATTTCTTTTTTTACTTTTTGAATTTCTTTATCTGAAAAAGTTGAATTGAAAAGAGAATCGAATAGAATTTCAATAGCTTTTTCAAAGTTAAAAGATAAACAAGTCAAATTTACTCCGAAAGTTTCAAAACTCGAAGTAAATGAATACGAAGCTCCTAAGAAATCGAATTGTTCAGATATTTCAGAAGCAGTTCTTAATGCTGTACCTCTACCGATTAGTTTTGTAGTAAGTTTTTTAAGACCAGGAGAAGTTGTTATGTTGTTATTCCTGAATAGAATTGTCATACTTACTAAAGATTGAGAATCTTCATTCATTATGTACAAATCTTTATTATTACCTGAAGACCTAATCTCTGGTAAAGGGATATGAATGGTAGGGGTTAAATCTGAAATTGGAGAAATTTCTAAAAGGTCTTGAAACGTTAAGTCAGTCATATATTTATATTATCTAATTTCTATTTTTACTGTTCTTGAATAAAATCTACCTTCAGGTAAATTATTATCAAAAGTTGTGGTGTCTACTCCGAATCCGAATATGCTATTATTTCCGTTAAATATTTTCGAAACTGACAAAGCTCTTTTATAGGATAGTTCTTTGTTGTACTGTTCAGAACCCATAATATCGGTCGATCCCCTAAATTCAATTTTTCGTTTAGAAAAATCCTTTTCTGAATAATCCTTTAACTGATCTTTCATTATTTGAGTAAGTTCCGACGAATCAAAATCAAAAAGTAATACTGAAAGAACTTCGTTCTCCTGTGCAATTGTATCAATTACTACAACCTTTACTTTTTTAGTAGTTTGAAAAATAGTATCAGAACTAAATGAGCGTAGTTCAATCGTAATATCAGATTGTGTTAATTCTTTCAATTCTTCCGGTGACTTTGGTACTAATGAAACTGGAAATGAATAATATTTTTCTACTGTTTTATCTGAAACAACTTTTAAATTTTTCAAAGGAAATGTTTGTTTGTTACTTCCAATGGTTATCTCAAATTCTTGAGATATTATTGATTTATCACGAGGTTCTGGGACTAAAAAGAGAGGCGTTTCATCATATTGTTCACTTGAATTTACTATTGTAACTGGAGAAAGTATAGAGTTATTAGAAGACCATATTTCAACCCTTCTATTTTCTTCATTTCCTTCTTTTATTTCAGAACGAGAAGGTTTTGTAGGTAACAATCCACTTGAAAGAAGTATTTGTTTAGGATTAACTCCCAACTGTACAAGTAAATTTTTCACAGATATTGCACGAGCATTCGCAAGCTCTTTACTTTGTTCTAACCCATTTTCATTTGAAACATAACCAATAACTGTAATTGTAGACGTAAGATTTTCTTTTAGTCGTCTTGCTACTATTGGTAAAATCGAATAATATATATCAATTGTTTTTTCTGGTAATAGTTTGTGTTCAATTTGTAAATACTTATTCGGAACATCAGTTGAACCAAAATCGAAGAATATATATGGCAAAAGTGGAACAGTAGTTTTTTGAATCATTTTATAAAGTGGGATTGATGATTCTACGACATCAAAACCTTGGATATCCTTAGTGATTTTGAATTTAGGAACAACTGTATGTAGTTTTTCAACTTTCTTATTTTCGGTGTATTTATACGTAATATACTGTTGCTTTATAGTTGTTAACAGAGTTTCAATAAATGTTTTTTCATTTATAGTAATCAAATTTGGTTCTAAGATTTGTTCTTTAACTAAGACTGTATTTGGAGAGTCTAACGGATTAGTTGTTGTTTTAACGATAGTGTCCCTAATGTATAAAGTGTCAAACAACAAAATTGGTTGAATTGGTAAAACGTTCGGTTCATTTTTTAAAATTCGTCCTATTGAAATACTTAATCGAATTGAAGAATAATTCCAATTTACCGATTCTGAAATATTTTGAAGAGGATAATAATAACTAATTTCTGGTCCTATGATTAGGTTATTGGATGCAAAAGAATACTTTGCACCTCCTATTACAAAACTTTGTAAAGTTACATTTGGAATTTCTCCTGAACGTGGGTTTCGAGTTATAACTCCGGGAAGAAAACGTACACTATCTGGTGTAAATACTTCTTCAGTTTGATTAAAATTATTACCTAAATAATAACCAATAGAAGATCCTGCAAACAGATCAAAGGTAGAAAACAATCTATATCCAAATAATGCTTCAAACGAAACAGTTGCTAATTGAGCTGAAATAGTATGTTTAAATACACCTGGAGTTGGAACCCCAAAAACAATGAAAGTAGTTGGTTCAAATGCTTCTAATTGAGAAGGAGATTGAAAGTAAGAAATTCTAGGGAGTAAAAATACTTTTTCCGTTATAGGAATTTGAAAAAAAGCACCAAAATGAATTCCAATTTCATTGGAAGCAGAAAATGTTGCGGGAGGTTTTGAAAAACCTGGAATTTCTGAAAAAGAAGCATTGTATATGTTGTAATTCATTCCACCAAAAAAACCATAAGCAGTTTCTACTGCTTGGGACTTTGCTTCTATAAAACATAAAAATACGAAAAAAATTAGAATCAGATTTTTCAAATATGTAAACTTTATTATTCAAACTTAGTAAAAACCCCTTATCTAAAGAATGTTAAGGGGTTTTATTGTAATGTATACCTAATTGTACTTACTTTACTATTACAAATGGTTCAGATATAATAGCTTCTTTAGTAGTTAAAACAATCCTGTACCCACCAGAACTAAATTCTTTAAGGTTATATTGAAGTTTATACGACCCAATACTTAATATTTCATTCGAAATCAAAGTAACTATTTTTTCGCCAGAGTTTGAAAATATTGAAATATTAATTAGTTGTTTTTCTGAAGTAGTAAACTCAACATTTAAAATATCACTCGTAGGAGTAGGATAAATTGATAATGCACTCGGTCCTGATTTTAAAAACTTCAAGGTAGTTAAATTACACATTCCATCAACGGAAAAATACGAAGGTCCTTCAAATATAGTTACTTCTAAGAATTTCAAAGAATCAGTATCAAAACCCCAAGGCACAGAGCGTAGTTGACTTACCGTAGAATCAGGTACCATAACCACAAACCTCATCAAAGCTAATTGACCTGCTTTCAGTGAGTCTATATCTCTAAAGTTATATCTAATCATTCCATTTTGAGCATCTACTGTAGGTTCAGGTACTATGGTAGTAGAATAATCCAAAAACTTTAAAACACGTGGATTATAAGAAAAATCAACATTAAATCGAACTTTTTGCATCCAGAATGTTGTATCTCTTAAAAACAAAGACACATCAGTATCTATAGATAACGGAATAGTAACTGTATCAGTCATCATTCATCTGCTCGGAGTTATTGGAGTAAATGAAATAGATGGAGAATATTGCAAATCTAATGGTGTAGGATATCCAATTCCAGCAATTGTTGTCGAATCTCCAAATGAACATTCCGAAATTTTCCCTAATGGACTTAACGATACCCCACCGGCATACGCTATAGTATCAAAAGTTTGTTTGGATTTTGGACAAAATTGAACTAATGCTGAAATGGTATCTCCGGGTAAAAGAAAAGTATTTAAAAGCAAAGGATCTAAAATCATTTGAACATCACCATTTTGCAATTGAGTTAGTGAACGAACTTGAATTGGTACATCTCCAGTATTTCGAAATACTATTTGTCGAGTTACACAATCTAAAATTCTTACTGAATCAAATTGAATAGGTGTTTCAATAGCAAGATCAGCTTTTAATACCTGTACGAACCCAAAACTATTACCTGCAACAATTTGGAAGTACAGTATACCCTCGGTGTCAAATTGAACTGAATCTATATCCAAACGAACAACTGCTCTGTTTCCATTATTTGATACAAATCTGAAAACTGCTAAAGGAGTTGTTGAATCAAATTGACAATAGTTTTTTAACTGAATGGATTTTCCAATTCCCGCTGGTAAATCTTTAATATTATAACTTGGTTGCAAAACAATTCCCGATTGAGAATCAGCAACACATCCTGACCTTTGTAGATATTTAGAATCTATATCCAACAATCTAATAGCAAGTGTATCATATCTCATTCTAAATGATATATCTGCTAAATTTGCTGGGATTTCTCGTGTTGAATAAAAAGGTATCAAAATAGTATCGCATGTCGTCATTTTAAAAGTATCTAGAGTAGCATTTGTCAAAGTAGAATCAAAAGTCATTGATAAACCAAATGCAGGAGCAAAACCTCTTCCTGATACTAAAATAGTAGTATCTTTGTCAACACAAGGTTCAGAAAAATGCATTATCATTTTTGCTCTATATTGTCTTGGGGCTCTTGGATTAAACACAACAACAAAGTCATTGCCTGTTAAAGAATCTAAGGTAATCGGAAATGGTAGGTTATTTCTTTCTTTAACAGTGAAAACACGTTCATTTGGTTCGAAAGTAATGGAATCAATTACAATTTTAGGTTGATCTGGATTTACAGCTACACTTGGTATAGTTACTGCTACAGTTATAGGGTTTGCAGAAGTGTCTACACGAGTGTCTGGAAAACCAACTAAAGTTGGGTTTGGTTGCATAAGCAACATTCTTTTTCCTGCTAAAAATACTTCATATTTTGAATTCCATCCAGAACCAGAAGCTTGTATATGCAAACGGGCTGCTGAATTCAAAAATTGAGGTAATGAAGGTGTATTTGGACAATAAACAATTCGTAAGGTATCTCTTCCTAATGGTGGTATTTGAAATGGAAATGTTCCATTTGGAGAGAAAGTTGAATACCAAGAAAATAATTCCGCTGTCCCATTTGTAACTCTTGTATTATCTATCCAGATACTATCGACAGTCATTGGATGAACAAGTGACTGATTTAGTAAAGGTATTTCTCGAATTTTACATTCACAAGGTTTTGTAAACCCAAAATTTATAAGTGAAATTGGTGCGTCAAGTTGAATAATAATTCCTTTTCCTATTACCTGTCCAGAATCTACTCTCGCACAAGGTGAGTCGGATTGAACAACTGCTCTTCCAGAAAAAGTTTGAACAGCATTTGGAGAAAACTGAACAAATGCTTGAATCGAATCTCTTGGTTGTAATAAAGTCGGAATAGGTCTTGATGTTCCAACAACTGTATATCCATTTGGAACTAATATATTCGTTACCATTGCTGCAATTGCAGAAGTATTTTCTATAAGAATTGTATCAATTTTAGAATCACCAACTTCTAAAGTCCCAAACTGTGTAAAATCTGAAACTAAAAAACGTGGAGATTGCGACAACCCAATCATACTCGCTGCCCAGTTTACCGGAGGTGAACCAGCAGTTTGATAACGTATGTATGCCCTGTCTGCCCTGTCTCGAGTTACATCATTTGGAACATACCGGAATATAAATCTCGCAATTTCATTATCAGCTAACGAAATACTTGTAGGCATTACTGCCGGAGCAACTAATTGATATCGATTTGTAGGATTGTCAAAAACTATATTTGACATTACTTGATTAGAACCTGATATATTTCGAATGTCAATAGTATCTAATTCACTTGAACATCCAAGAACATTTTCTGTTCTCAAAACAATTGGTTCAAATTGATAAATTTGCTTAATTCCTGTTCCGGTTATCGGAATACATTGTGTTACAAAACAACGTTGTTCGTAAAAGCAAATTTCGTCAGGATATGTTGAATCGACTAATGGAGTAAATGTTATTGGAATAGAGCGGGTTTGACCTGGCAACAATGTTGTTCCTTGAGCTCCCGTTAAAAAGTATGCTTCCCCGCGTCGTAAGAAAAATGATAAAAGCAGGGTGTCAACGCCACTATTTGTTACAACAACAGATTGCGTTGCAGACTGACCAACTATTACATTACCAAAATTTACTGTTTGTGTTGACCAAGTTACTTCTGGTTGAAATCCTCTTCCTTTCACTATAATTTTTTTACGAATTGTACATCCTCCAACCCTTGTTGTAAATACTACAGAATCACGAATATTGCCACTTACTGTTGGAATCATTCGAATCCAATTTGGTCTATACCCTGTTGCAGGATCTAATGTTAAAGGATACGCAAATTGTTTAGCAATAAAGTTTACTGGTACCGAAACAGATTCAATTACAATTGGCTCACCTATTAAGTTTTGCCAAGTATATTCTTGAACATCACTTGCCCAATCAACACACGTAACTCCAAAATTCATAGAGTCTATTCGAGATGTTAATGAGCTAGGACTTCTCAGTGCCAAAACTTCTTGAACTCTACCTGATAAATTAATTTGTGTAAAATCAGGTGGGCACTGATCGGTGGAAATAACTCGAATTGAATCCACATAGGATCCAGAAGAATCTCTCGAAAAAAAGCGAACAGTTACATCTATACATTGCCCTGGGGCTAATGTAATTGGTAATGAACTTGGAGGAATTATTTGGAATATTCCTGGTAATGAATTTTGAAGAGCTGATATGGTTATTGGGCGTGGTGTACCTATTAATGCAGAATTATTACAAATTCTGAATACTGAATCATCAAAAGGTTTTTCAACACAATTTGCATATAAAGTATTAAAATCAATAGATGAACGAGAAAAACTTAATTCAGTTATTCTTGTCATTATTAGTGGAATTGTTACGGTATTTCCACATCTATTTGTTGGACGAACTTGCAAATTTGCTCGTAAATTTCCTACTGTAGATCCGTTGTAGGTAACAGTAACAGTTAAAGGGACTCCTGGTGTTAAATTTGCATTGGGCTGTGAAACTCTAAAACTTGAACCATCCACTCCAGTTATAACAAAATTTACGGTACTTCCACAAATAGTGGTATCTAATATAGTAAATTGCCAAGATTTTGTATCCACACATCGAATTGTATCTCGAACTTGAGTAGGAAGTACAGTTACTCGTAGTAAACTTGAACGGTTATTATTTTGACAAGAAGCTCCACTTCTTGCTCTACCAGTGCTATTTCCATTTGATGCATCACATAAAGAAAAATTCGATGGTTGTTCGTTGAATCGATAATATAATATCAATCCTGCTTCATTTCCATTTAAAGATAAATCTCTGTTACATAATATTTGAGATGGGGTACGAGCTGTATTCCACATTCTGAATTCATCTAATTGGCCACGAAATGTTCTATTTGAAGCCAAATTGGATAGACTATTCGTACTTGCTATTTGCGTTAGTAAATTAGTTCGTTCTAAAGGTCGAAGATACGAAGTAGGATATGTAGAATTTCTCGCACTATCTACTGCAACTCCATCAATATAGAGATATATTTTTTGAGTTTGACCATTAAAAACTGCAGCAACGTGTGACCATTTATTATACAATCCACTTGCTGGTATTGATAATATAGTATTGTCAGCAGAACGAAGTTTTGTACCATCACCGTTGACTTCAAAAACTAAATTATCACTTGCATCAAAATATAACACCCATTGATCGTTGTCATCATTTCCAGGACCCCATAAACCAGCAACATATACTTTTGATCCCGCTTGTCTTGTCGGGTTCATCCACATTTCTACGGTTAAGAAGTCACGTAATTGAAGTTGTCTAGCAGTTTTGTCTATATCAACGTAATGAGCACCTCTGCCAGAATTTACTGTTAAGGATAAGGCTCTTCCTATACAATCTCTTGGAGAATCACAACTTGCAACTTGTGATTGGAGGGTAGAAACTGATGTTACTAATATTAATAGAAGAAGTAGAATTGTTTTCAAGAATAGTCCTTACCTTTATCGAGTAACAGAAAAATTTGAAGTATAATTATAACCATTAGCTTCTAAAACCATTATAAATGATCCACTTGAAGTTACAGTTAATGGTATGGTATGGAAACCTCTATCCAAAGTTCCATTATACACTTTTTGTATTGCTACTCCTCTTGTATCATAAACCGTAATCGAAACTGGTGTTTGGTGTTTTAAAACAAACGAACAAACAGAATTTCCACGCGATGGGTTTGGATATAAATCAAATGGAGTTCCATTTATTGGTTCAATTGTTTCAGGTACTGAAGTAACTCTCTTTTTAATTGTTCCAAGTCTGTTTACTTTAGCTCCCAAAATTTGTTCTATTGTTTCAGGTGTTTCTTCGAACCATGATTCTAAAATATCAACATACACTCTTCGGTAATCATTCTGGTAAATTATATCGCCATTATTAGTGAAATTCGTTAAATCAGGAGGGTTTCCATATACTGCTGCATTGACATTTCTGCCAAATACAAATTGTACTGAAGCTGCACCATGGTCAGTTCCTCGTGAGCCGTTTTCAAACGGACGTCTCCCAAATTCAGAAACGGTCATTCCAACTACTCTTTCGCCAAAACCTTGTTGAATAGCATCGTCCATAAATTGGCATATACCATTTGAAAGTCTGTTTAAAAGTGTTGGGTGTAAACCTTGGTTGTCTGCTTGTTGTTGTTGAACGTGTGTGTCGAATCCACCTAAGAAACACATATAGACTTTCGATTTTAGACCACCCGAAATTAACTTAGAAATTAAACGTAATTGTTGTGCAAATCCATCGCTATATGTAACATTGTTTTTACCTTTGTCAAATGCTGCTTTTACTTTTTGTGAGTATACATCTGATTGTTTAGCAATAGTACGTATAAAATTAAATTCTTCTTGATAATTATTTTCTGTGGGATTGAAATAATCTTCATCTGGGGTTAATCCTGCACCATTTTTGAAAAAGGAATCAGGGTCTCGTAGTGCAATTCCCATATCGCCACTTTGAGATTTTAATAACATTGAAAGCGAACCGCCAATTTGAATTGCTAACGGATCTTCAGGGATTGTCAATGGAAAGTTTGTGAGGTTTTTTTCAAAGTATCGTCCTACCCATCCAGTATCCAAACGGACATCAGGATTTGAAGAATTAATTCCAGATAACCAAATATCTGTTGAACGGAAATGGGATAAATTCGGATTTTCGTAGCCAACATTTTCAACTACTGCTAAGTTACCTTGTTCTAATAGGTTTAACATTCCACCGTTGTGTACATTCTTTACCATTGAAGGGTGTAAATATACATCCGAACCTAATATTCGGACGGCAGTTTCCTTCGTTACAGATATTCCTGGTCTAAGGTTGAAATAGTTGGCATCATCTGCTGGAATTACAGTATTCAAACCATCATTTCCACCGAATAACTGTATAATAATTACTATGTTATCATTATTATTAAAATTAGCACCTATTGCTGTCGAGGGCGAAGAAGCAAGTAAGGGAATTCCACCAAGAATGGTAGGAGCAGCTGCTGTAGCAATTGCTGATTTTTTTAAAAAGGATCTTCTATTCATTGGTATTCTTTCTTAACTTAATTGGAAATCTGGTGCTTTAGACAAAGAAATTAACAGATTACGAACCCCAGTAGCAGTTCGAGAAGGGTTATTCAGAATGGTTGGCCATTCATAATCAAAATCGATTGTTGTTCCTAAGAGTTCTTCTGTGTAATACAACTCTCTTGTTGTAGAAACTGGTACTGGTAAGAAATAGGATATTAGATCTTTTGCCAACACACGTACATCAGTATAATCAGGAAATTTTCGGATGAAGTCATTTAATACTGTATCGGAGAGTCCTCTAAAATAGGCATCAGCCGTGCTTCTACGTAATGGAAATGTTGCTGTGCTTATCCACGTTCTGTAACCCGGCCATCCACTGACATCAGGCGGATCCATTAATTCTTGATTAATTTGTCCCATTAACGATTGTGTATCTGATAAAGGTGTACCAACATATCGCTGAAGTCCAATCAAATATTCTGATGGTGTTTTAATTTGTACACCCAAAATTTCTTCTGAATAAAAGTGGTTCGATGTCAATAATTTTACTATCAATGGTCGAATAATAAAATTATTTTCTATAAACGTTGTAGACATTTCAGTTAAGGCATTTTCATTCGATAATGCACCATTACTATAGACAAAGAATTTATACAGTTTTTTGGAAATAAATCGAGCTATTGCATTAGCACGATTTGTGAAAAGTATTTCTATTAATTTTCTTACTTCTTGTTCTCGAACTTGTTCTTGGTTATTACTGTCCGGCGTTCGAGAAGGAATAGTCTCACCCATAAATTGCTTTGCTTCAGTATCGTGCGATTGAGGGAAGAAAAACGTTTTAAAATAACCATTTGGAAATGGTTCATATAAAAAGCCATTTGCTCTCCAACCTGTCAAAACTCGAGCAGCTTCTTTTATATCACCTTCGGTATAGTTTCCTAAACCACATGTATATAGCTCTAACAACTCCCGCGCATAATTTTCATTAGGTTTGCCTTTTGTATTTTGCACACCACCTAAGTAAAATAACATTGCTGGGTCTAAAGTAATATCTTCTACAAATGATTTAAAATCTAATAATCTATCTTTTCTGACTAATAGATTTTGTCTGTACAATAATTGAGGAGGTAAAAAGTATTCATCGAATACAAATTCTGAAGTAAAATGTCCAGACCAAAACAACGTGATTTTTTCCGTTGCCGGTACCGTTTCTACTCTCATTTGCTCTATCCACCATCCAACTAATAAACGGTAATTACCTTGCATTTGTCCTTCTATTTGATTCTTTAATTCAGCAGAACCAATTCCTTCGGGGTTTTCGTTGGGGATATCTACCCAAGGACCCGGGTTCGTTGTCGGAACAACAGAATCTTGTCCTAAGAGTAATTCTACGGCTTCACGTGGAGTTTTACCCGTCATTTGATTTACCAATTCTGGG